>NZ_CATXCO010000012.1:0-27670 GCF_958366745.1 uncultured Romboutsia sp. | reverse complement strand
ACATCTATTACACTTGATAGATTAGATGAACTTGGTGATAGAGTAGAAAGTCAAAAGAAAATATTAGTAGCAGAAGATTCAATGATGCTTTCAAATTTAATTATTGGATTTTTACATAAATCAGGTTATAAAAATACAGTTAAATTCAACAATGGTAAAGAAGCTTGGAATTACTTAACAGAAGCTAAAGAAAGTGGATTACATATAAGTAATTATGTATCTTGTATAGTTTCTGATATAGAAATGCCTTTAATGGATGGTCATAGACTTACAAAACTTATAAAAACTGATGATGAGTTAAAGCATATACCTGTAATTTTATTCTCATCTTTAATAAGTGATGAGTTGAGGATAAAGGGACAAGAAGTTGGTGCTGATGAGCAGATAACTAAGCCAGAAATTGTGGAACTGGTAAATATTATAGATAGATTGATAAAATAATTTAATGAATCAAATTGTATTAAATTTTCAGAATTTAATACCAAATTCTGATAAAAAAGAAAATTAAAAAAAAGTTGAAAAATGTCGTAAAATGTTATATGATGTAATAGGGATTTTATTCAAGGATGAATTTAATTTCTATTGCATATGAAAATAAATATTTTAAAACAATGGAGGATAAAAATTATGGCAATGAAGAAGAAATTTTTAGGTTTAGCTTTAGCTGCTGCTGTAGCTTTACCTGCAACAGGTGTTTACGCTGATACTACTATAGGTGGAAATCAAAATGATACATTTACTCACAATGTAACAGTTTCAGGTACTGTAGCAAATAAAGAAGGTATAGCACCAGAAGGTAAAATAGAAGTAGAATTACCAACATCAATGACATTTAGAGTAGATCAAGATGGAACTTTCCAAGGAAGTGACTTTAGAGTTCAAAATAAAAGTAAAGTAGGAATAGATGTTTTTGTTGATGAATTTAGAACAAATGCTGGTGGAAATATAACAGTAAAGAAAAAAGAAGAGTTAGAACGAGGCAAAACTACTCTTAATAGATCAAATGTTTATTTAGAATTAACTGGTAATGTTGGTGGAGAAAAACAAACTATTGATTTAGCTAAAGTTTCAGAAACAGAAGAAGAGAATAGAAAAATACTTAATGTATCAGGTGGAAACACTGGTCTTATACAATTACAAGGTGGAGCTGGAACAGGTTTAGATACAGGTGCTTCTTCAAGAAAAGAAGATCCACAAGGTATAGATAAAGATGGAGCATCAGGAGACTTTACTTTAATATATAAAATAAAAAAAGATAATAAGGAATAAATATAATAATATAATCGTAAATCCATAATAATTAATTATTATGGATTTATAATTATATAGGAATTATTGTTGTGTAATTAATAAGGAGGGTTAATTATGAAAAAAAATAAAATCATAATTAGTGTGCTATTACTGTTTGGATTATCTGTAGGTGGATTTTTATACTTAAAAGCTAAATCAGAGTATAAATCTAATGTTAGCAACTTATCAGGATATGTGCTTGGAACAGGTGTAGCTCCTGACTTAACACCAGAAGAAATAAAAGCATTAATGCAAAAAGAAGTTGATAAATCAAAAGTAGCATTTAGTATATATACGGAGCCTACATTTGTAGGAAAAAGAGGAACTATAATGTTTGCAAATCCAAGATATAGTGCTCATAATATAGAATTAGAAGTTAGAGTAGATAATAAAGTGATTATAAGAACACAAAAAATATCACCAGATCAATATATTGAAGATATAGAACTTATGGGAAAAGCACTTAAAAAGGGAACGCATAATGGTGTTGCTTCAGTAAAAGCATATGATCAAAAAACTGATGAATTAGTTGGGGAAGTAGCTGTAGATATGATAATAACATCTAAATAGTACAATAGGATTTATTTAATGGTTACTCCTTATTAATTCGTATAGAAAATATATAGAAAGTTGTTAAGATAATATGAAAAAAATAAAATGTATTTTAAAAGATACTTTATCTTATATAGCAGCTAGAGGATTATTAAGATATTCTATTATTGTGATTATAATATTGAGTCTTATTGGGGGCATAGCTACTAATAAATATTTTAATAATAAAAACTATAACAAAGAAAAAATAGAAGAACAGTCATCAAATGTAAGCAATGGAAATAAAGACTTAGCAAATGGAAATATTAATACTAATGCAGTACTTGATAAGGAAATTTCAAAAAATACCTTAAAAGAAGGATTTTCAACATTAAATGATGATAAAAGCCCTAACTCAAATACTACTAATAATAACAGTAAAAATGATACATCACAGAATACATCATCTAGTTCATCAGCTAGTATAGATAAGTCATCAATAAAAGGTATAGACTTAGAAATATTAGAAGGTTATGAGTTCAATGCAAAAAGAGATTTGAAGTTGCAGGCTACTGATAAAGATGGAAGCGATATAAGTGATAGTATAATACTTGAAAAAAATAATGTAAATACAACTGTTCCAGGAATTTATACTGTAAAAGCTAGTGTAAGACTAAGTAATGGAGAATACAAGGAAAAAGAATTTACTGTTACAGTAAAGGAAACTCGCTTAGATGTTTCTTTATTAACTTTTAAACCGATTAAAAGTAATGTAAAAAAAGGTGAAAAAATAGGATTTGATTTAAATCTGAACATATCTAAAAAACATATTACTCCAATAGCAGTAATGATAAATGGACAAGAATATACTTTATATAATGGAAATAACAATATAATTGATAAATTATTTAATAATAAAAACTATAAGGTATTTATAGATGAAAAAGATATTTCTGGAGTATATGAGTATAATTTAGAACATATAAAATTGTCGAATGGATCATGGATAAGTTTAGGTGAAAATATACAAACAATAGAAGTATTAAAAGATCAGGCATTTATTAATAACTTTAGTTATGAAGAATTATCTTTAGAAAAGAAAATAAATATTAAATTTGAATTGAATGATTTAGAAAATACATCATCTAATTTAAGATTAGAATTTTATAATAAGAATGAGAAACTAAAGGATATAAAATTAGATAAAAAAAATAACTACTCAATGTACTTACCTATAGATAGGAATGGAGAATATCACTTAAAAATATTAGGTGATATAAGTTTAAATCAAAATTCTAATGATGGTAATACTATATATAATAAAGAGATATATAGTACTAATATAAATATATCTAATATCAATCAAACATCAATAACAGGTGAAAATTTAGAACTTACACAAGGTGACAACTTTGATTTAATAAAGGATTTAAATTTAAAAGCCATTGACTTTGATGGTGAAGATATAACAGATAAAATACAAATTGAAAGTAATAATGTTGATACAAATATAGTTGGAAGACAAATAGTAGTAGTATCAATAGTAAATAAAAAAGGCGAAAAGTATGCTAAGGAATTTTATGTAACTATTAATTTGAATGATGAAGATGAAAATAATTTATCAAGAATGTTATTTAAAAATTCTAGTAAAAATAAAACAAAAAAGACATCTTTAGTATCTTTATCTAATGAATCTGATATAGCTGTATCATCTTTATCTAGTGAGTCTATAGTAGGAAATGACACACAAGTGCTAAGTCATATTGTAGATATTAAAGGTTCAGTTAGTAAATATGATGGAAGTTTACCTGGTGGTAAAATTCAAGTAGAGGTACCAACTGCTATGTCATTTATAGTAGACCAAGATGGAAACTTTGATTCTGCCAATTATACTATAAATAATAGAAGTTCTGTTGGTATAAGTGTATCTGTATCAGAGTTTAGGGATAGTGATAAAGGTGGAGGAATAACAGTTAAACCTAAGACTGAAGATATATCAACTTTGGATAGATCAAATTTACATTTAGAATTAGTTGGTAATGAAGGTAGAAGTATTGATTTAGGGGAAAAAATAATTAATCCACAAGAAATTCTAAGACTAGATCCAGCAAGTTCAAGTATAATTCAATTATCTGGAGAAGTTGGTAAAGGTAATGGGGAAAGTGTTGATAAGGATGGAGCAAGTGAAAAATTTACTTTAATATTTAGAATAAATAAAATCTAGTTTAAATATAGAATATATTTAAAATGGGAAGTGATGTAATGAATAAAAAATATAAAATATTAATAGCCTTATTATTTATAGTAATAATGCTATTAGGTATTATTGTTATTATTAATAATAACAATGATAATAAAGTAAATATTTCTGGTGGAATTTTACAAGAAGGTATAATACCTGGGTATACTGAAGAACAAATTAAAGAAATTTTACAAAGAAAAGCTGATGAATCAACATTTTCTTTTGAAATAAACTCTAGACCAATATTTAAAGATGGGAAATCTGAGGGAAATCTTAGAATTGCAAATCCGCCATATAATAAGTACTTAATCAAAGTGGAAATAAAACTAGATGATAATAATAAAAAGGTATTTGAATCTGGTGAAATATTACCGAATCATTATATAGAATATGCAAAATTAACTAAAAAATTAAAGGCAGGGGAATATAATGCAACTGCAACTATAAATGCATATGATATAGAAAGTGGAGAATACAAAGGAACTAGTGCTGCAAAACTAATAATAAAAATTGAAAGTTAACATAACTTGGAAAGAAATATTGAGGGTAAGATGCTTATGAGGAAAAAAATTTTAAAAATTTTAATATTACTAATATTTGCTCTGAGTATAAATAAATATTCATTAAATATATTTGCAGATACATCAAAGGTTAAAACTTCTACTATTAAGAATGATTCTACTATATTAGATGGTGAAATTGGAGAATGGGATCCAGAACTTGATGATAATCCTGATTTTGATGGTTTTGAAATAGAAGGTAATAAGCCTGAAAATGGAGATTATTATACTATATCAGTTACAGTACCAGTAAGTATGGAATTTTATGTATTACCAAGTAATAGATTTTTCGAAGGTAGTTTTTATTCTCCGATGTATACTATAAAAAATAATGGTAGTAAGAACATATCTGTAAGTATAGATTCATTTGAAAGAGATGGTGAAACGCTAGATAGTGATACAGTACCTCTTTATATTGAATCATTAACTGCAAATGATAATAAAACACAAATGGAATTAAAATTGTGTGGAGTAGAAGATTTAAGTATTACTCAAGTAAATAAAAAAGTTGACTTATGGAGATTAGGAGAATTAACACAAGAAGAAAAAAAGTTATATTCACTAAGTGCTAATGAAACAAAAGGTATAAAATTTCATTCAGAACGATGGGAATTACCAGAGCGTGAATGTAATAAAAATAAGGCAATGTCTAATTTTACAGCTAGTTTTATATTTTCAATAAATCGTTAAAATAAAGAATATAAATAATTGCCTAGGATTAAATCCCTAGGTAATTTTTTATATTTTAAATAAAATTTGTAAATAATATATGTAATATAAAATATTTAAGGAGAGATATTATAAATTGAAACTAAAAGAAATATTAAAAAAATATTGGATAATACTGTTAATTATAGTAATTATAATAGCCGGATTATGCACATTTTTTATAATAAACAATAATAAAAAAGAAAATAAAATAGAACCAATAGTAAAAGAACTACCACTAAGAATAGATAAAATACCTCTAACATTTAACATAGTAAACAACGGCGCTGAACAAACATTAGAAGTAAATTACACTAACAATTCAAAAGAAACAATAACAAGACTAATGTTAGATATACAACTAAAAGACACACAAGAAACTATACAACTAAGTAGCAACGAAGCAATACAACCTGGACAAACTTCAACACTTTATGCAGCTAAAGCACCAGCAAGTGGAAATGTAGATGATATTGAAATATTAAAATATAAAATATCATTATTAAGTGGAGTATACATGGAATATGATACAAAACTAAAACAATATAATTGGTCATAAATTTATCTATAAAAATACACTGTCGAAAATATCGACAGTGTATTTTTATAGTCATTATAACTTATTAATATTCAAGCAAAACTAAGCGTTACCAAAGACAGACTTAGCGTTACCGAAGCGGAATTTATGGTAACGCTAATTTAAAAAAAGGTGTTACCATAAATTTTTGGTAACACCTTCGGTAACACCCTTTGGTAACGGGTTAAATGTGTAAATTTCAATATGTTAAGATAGGTGTTACCGAAGTAGTCAAAAACCTTAATAGATTATCTAAATAGAGAAAAATAAGAAAAATTACCCTCTATTTAGATAAAAGTTTATAGCTTTGGACTCTTGGTAACGGTAAATAAATATATAGATTTTTTAAATACACAATATTAGCTTTATTTATTTAAATATACACATTATAATAAATAAAAACATATTTTACGTGGTTATGAATTTGTAGCAAAATGGTATTTATTAAAAATAATAAAAGAATATGTACTTATTTACTTTATTAATTAAGGAGATTGTGTTATGAAAATTTTAAAGAATATAATCAATGTAGTTTTGATTTTAATTATAGATATATGTGTATATAAGGTATATATAAAAAGTACAGAATACAAAAAAGCAGACAAATCTTATGAACAAATTAGAATAGAAAAACAAGAAGAGAGTTTGTATGACAAATACGAAGACTATAGAGGTTGGATTAAAATAAATAATACAAATATAGATTATTCTATTGTTCAAGGAAAAGATAACTCATTTTATTTAGACAAGGATATTAATAAAAATTATTTATCATCAGGATCTATATTTATGAACTATTTAAATAACGGATTTAACGATGAAAATACAATTTTATTTGGTCATCATATGAGAAATAAAACTATGTTTGCTCAGTTAGAAAAGTACAAAGAAAAAGAATTTTTTCAAAATGATAATGATATAAAAATAGAAGTAGAAAATGATAAAGTTTTAACTTATAAAGTTTTCTCAGTTTATGTCACAGATGCTAATGATAATTATATAAAAACTAACTTTGATAATAAAAGTGAATATAAGGAATTTTTAGATAAAATAAAAAATAAATCGATATATAAGTCTGATATAAATGTAGATGAAAATGATAAAATTATAACCTTATCCACTTGTTCTTATGAATTTAATGATGCAAGAATGGTTGTACATGGTAAACTTTTAAAATAATTATAAATATTATTTAAGAATATATTTAATATTTCTGATATATATAAACTTGAAATATATTAAAATAGATTAAATTTAATTTTTAAATTAAAAATTACAAAAGTAATATTATATTTTAAAGTCTAATTCAAAATGTAGATATTAAAGTACATTTTGAATCAGACTTTTATTATAATGTAAGATATATTAAGAAACTTCAATAGAAAATATTAACTAATATAAATTGAGGGTTTTGATGGCATTGTAGATATGTAGCTAAAGAAAGTGATTAATAAAATTTAATAGTAGTAGGAGGCATTAGCTAATATGATAAGAAAATTAGAAGATAAAGATATAGATAAAGTTATGAATATATGGTTAGAAAGCACTATAAAAGCTCATGATTTTATATCGAAAGAATATTGGGAATCTAACTATGACACTGTAAAAGAAGTTTATATACCCATAGCAGATAGTTTTATTTATGAAGAAAAAGGGATTATTAAGGGGTTTATATCAGTAATAGACAAAGAATTTATAGGAGCTTTGTTTGTAGATAATAATTATCAAGGACTTGGTATTGGAAGTAAATTAATTGGATATGTAGATAGTATATATGATGAATTAACATTAACTGTATATAAAGAGAATAGTAGAGCTGTTAATTTTTATAAAAGTATAGGATTTAATATACTTGATGAACAAATTAATGATGATACAGGTAGTATAGAATATTATATGAAAAAATAAATTCTTTCAATATAATGATAAAAAGTTAATATTTATAAATATAAAAAAGAATAATTTATATACGATTATTCTTTTTTTACGTACAAGGAAATTATGATATGAAATTTTTTTTGATAACTTATAAATATAAATAATATCAATAACTCCAGAAACGTAAAAAAAGACATTTTGAAATGATTCACCCACGCAGTGGTTCAAGCAACGGATGTGACCGAAGCTGTAGCGAGTGTCATATCATTGGCGACATGAAGTGTTTCGCCGACACATCGCTCAAGCATAGCGAATTTTTTATTTAAATTTTATCTAATTATATTACATTTTAACAGTTTTATTATATATTGGTAGAATTATTCTGTTTAAACTATCAAAATAAAGTATATTAATTATAATAGAAATGATTATATAAAACAACTATACAAGGGAAGGCATATATGGAAGAATCAAGAATTATAAAAATGATAAATAATAATCCTAGTATTATATCAACAATAAATAATCCAACAGATGAAATGAAACTGTTAGCTATAAAAAAAGATGGGTTAACATTAGAGTATATAGATAATCCAACTATAGAAATGCAAGAGTTAGCATTAGATAATAATATTAGAGCTATTAGATATATAGATAATCCAACAGAAGAAATGATGATAAAAGCTGTAAATGCAGGATGGAGTATATTAGATTATATAAAAAATCCAACAGATAAAGTAATTGAGTTAGCTATAAATCAAGCTGGATGGGCTATAAAATATGCAAAAAATCCAAGTGAAGAACTACAATTACTTGCTGTTAGAAAAAATTATGATTCAATAAAGTTTATAAAAAGTCCTTATGAAAGTGTTCAAAAAGAAGCTATAAAAATAAGTTATGATGCATTAAGATATATTAATTCACCAAGTCATAATATAGAAATTGAAGCTATTAAAAATAATGAAGCGGCAATTAGCTTTATACATAACTTAGATAAGGATAAAATATTAAATTTCTTAAAAGAAAATATTTTGGTAATTAAATATGTAGCAAGAGAAATATCAAAAGAAGACTTGGAAGAAGTGTTAAAAGAGGTTTTAGCAAAAGAAGAAGTTGAAGAAAAATATGTTAGAGACTTTTTAAATTGCAGTATGATAGATAGAAATAGTAAAAACTTTGAAATAGACAAGATAATGCTTATTTATAAGTATGGTAGTAAAAAGGCTAGAAAGATAGCTGTAGATGAAAAATTAAAGATGATATAGGAGATATACAGATGAATTTTATAGATACATTAAAGAGTGTTGACTTAGTATTATCAACTAATGAAGTACCATTAGTAGTAGGAGAAAGTGGAATAGGAAAAACAGCATTAGCAAAGAAACTTGCTAAAGAAAATAATTGGAGTTTAGTTGTTATTGATGGTAACTTACTTAAAGAAGGTGAAATAGGTGGACTTCCAACTATAGAATCTTACACAACAACAAACTCTAATGGAGAAAAGATAGAAAAGAAAATTACAGTATATGCAGTTCACAATAAGTTAAGAGAAATTGATGAAGAAATAGCTAAAGGAAAAAGCGTTCTTTTATTTATAGATGAAATAAATCGTTGTGAACATACAGTACAACAAGAATTAATGAACTTAATATTAAATAGAGAAATAAACGGATATAAGCTACATGATGATGTAAAAATATTAGCTGCAATGAACCCATCAAGCAAATACGGTTCGGATTTTGATTATCAAGTTGTTGACATGGATGCAGCACAAGAAAATAGATTTGTATGGTTAAACATGGAACCTGATTATAATCAATGGCTAAATTGGGCAATGGATTCGGGTATAGAACAAAAGGTTATAGAGTTTATATCAACATTCCCAGAGTATTTACACAGAATAAATGAAGATGATGTACGTGCAACTCCAAGAAGTTATGAAAGAGTTTCTAAGAGTTATAAGGTTTATAAAGAACAGAAAGACTCAATACCAAGAAACGTACTTTTAAATGTTATAAAAGGAAATGTAGGAACGGTTATAGCAGAAGAGTTTATAAGCTTTGTTGAGTCTGATTGTAGTCCATTAATATCTTATGAAGATGTATTTTCATGTGAAACTTTAAGTTCAAGTGTTATAGAAAAAGTAAAAAGCGAAAGTCATACAAGACTTTATTTATCAGCAATGAATATATTAAAAACATTAGAATCAAACTTTGAAAATGATGACAATATATCGGAAAATAATATAAATAGATTTATTGAGTTTTTAAAATTATATCCTGTTGATTTAATGGTAGGAATTATGAAAGATATAAAGAGTAATTATATAAATGTATATAATAAAGCTATAGAAAATGAAGAATTCGTAGAATTATACTTTGAATCTTATAGTATGATAAGGGGATAATCTATGGAAAGTTATTTTGATAAACAAGCAAAATGCCTTTACAACAAAGCAGAAGAAATAATAAATACTTATGCTATGTTAAAGGCAAATAAAAAAGGTGAAAATTTTGATATAGATATACCACAAGACTTTAAAGATGATTTTTTTAAATTAGTAGACAAAGTTAATTTAAGTCTTATGGAAGATAAAGATAACTTTTATGGATACTTTTTATTTCAAACTTTAAGAGATATTAGATTTGATATAAGTAGTCCAACTGCTGTAAACTTTAAAGGTGCTAAATATGTAATATATTTTAATCCAATAATCTTTTTAAGCCTTGATATGAAACAGATGGAAAGTACTATTAAGCATGAAATACTTCATATACTATCGCTGCATTTATTAAGAGGAAAAGAATTAAAAAATAAGTATAGTACATTAGCTATTAATATTGCAATGGATGTAGTAGTAAATCAATATTTAAACTATTTACCACCATATGCAACAACACTTCAATGGTTAAATTCAAATTATAACTTAAAACTTGAACCATATGAATCATTTGAATATTATGTAGAAAAGATTCAAACAGAACTTGATTTACAAGAAGTTGATGAAAATGGTGAAGAAGTTGATAATCATGAAAATGAAAATATAGAAACTGAATATAATCCAGAGCATACTCATGATATTTGGGAAGAATCTGATGAGATAGATGAAAAAACTCTTAAAGAATTTACAGAGAAATTTGTTAGTTTATCTCAAAAAGGTGAAATACCAAACTATTTAGGAGGATTAATTTCGGCTTTAAAAAACAGTAAGGGAGAGTTACCTTGGAACTTATATCTTAAAAAACTTATGGGTACAGTTGAAAGCAATAGAAAGAAAACTATAACAAGAAGAAATAGAAGACAACCAAATAGACTGGATTTAAGAGGAGAGCTTAGAGGACATAAAGCAGAAATTGCTGTTGCAATTGATACAAGTGGAAGTATTAGTGATGAAGAATTTAAACAAGCTATTAAGGAAGTTCTTCAAATAGTAAAAAACTATAATCATGAAATTACTATTATAGAATGTGACAATGAAATTAGACGTGCCTATAAAGTTAAATCTGTAAAAGATATAAAAGAAAGAATTAATATAAGAGGTGGTACTAAGTTTACTCCAGTTTTTGAATATGCTAATAAGAAAAAACTTAATTTATTAGTTTATTTTACTGATGGTAAGGGAGAAGATAGACTAGAAGTTATACCTAGAGGATATAAGGTTTTATGGGTTATTTCGGGAAGAGGAGATAAATTATCATTAAATAATCCTTATGGAGCAGTTAAAAAACTTAGCAAGGTTGAAGTTAAAGAAGATACTATAGATATGAGTGATGTTAGAGATGATGGATATTCAATGAATAACCAGCAACCAATGTTATAAATATTATTATTTAAATTATTCATACTATCTTATAGTAAATATTTAAATTTAGGCTATGTTTTAACACAATGTTGAAATTAGATAAATTTTGAATAATAAAAAATCAAGAGTTGTATGAATAAACAAATGCAACTCTTGATTTAGTTCGCATTATATTAATATTACGAACTAACTATAAGTTAAAAATAACCATACACTATAGTTTAAATTATTAAAAGTACTAATGTATGGCAATTATGAATAATAGGATAATATTTTTCACAAATATGAACTAATTTTATATAAAATGTTACATTTAATTACTTTTGTATGATATAGTACACCATAAGAAACTGCAATCTATGAGTGGTGGTTTCATATAGTTCTAGTTCCTACAGTAAGTAGGAAGGAGGTGTATTCTATATGGAACTAATGATAAATTTTATCTTATGACTTATTAGTTCTATCTGTATTGGTTTAGCTACCAACTACATATATGATAAAATAAAAAACCACTCTTCTAGTGCAAATAGAAAAAGTGGTTTGGAATTTGAATTCAAAGTTAAGTTTAAATTCTTTAAATAGTCTATACTAGAAACCACTACTCTACACCACTAGATTGTGGTTTCTTTTTTATTTTATCTGTATTCATATTATACTACATTAATTGAAAAAATAAACAAAAAAATAAATTTATTATTAAGTTCTTAATATATAACAATTACGAAGTTAATTATATTGTATTATTTTCAACATTCATTTAAAACATAGCTTACTAATAAAATATAAAGAGACAATATTAACATAAAATAAGGATAAATCATAATATGTATCGTGATAATTGATTATATTATTAGGAGGTATATTATGGATACATCTTGTCCTAAATACGATATACAAAAGATATTTTCAACATATAAACCATCTAAACCAAATGCATATGCTCAAATAAAAGGTGGAACTTTAGCACCTTGTATAAGGGGAACTATATATTTATACCAATTAGATGAAGGAGTATATATAAAGGTATATATAACAGGTATACCTAATGTAAATAATCAAGCAAGTTCTTTCCATGGACTTCATATTCATGAGGTTGGAGATTGTTCTATTGGTAATAATAATGAGCCATTTACTGCTGCAAAATCTCATTATAATCCAAGTAATGTAGAACATCCTATGCATGCAGGTGATTTACCACCGGTTCTATCAGCTAATGGTATAGGAATACTTTCAACATTTACTAATAGATTTACTGTAGATGAGGTTATAGGTAAATCTTTCATACTTCATGCAGGATATGATGATTTTACTTCACAACCAGCAGGAAATTCAGGTGCGAGATGGGCTTGTGGTATTATTGATTATTATTAAAACTTAAAGTAGAAATTTTAAATTACTCACTTATATTAATAAATAATATAAATAGAAAAGCTCTTGAAATTTAAAATGTACCCTATAGAGTAGACAGCTAATAAAAAGGTCTACTCTATAGGGTATTTTTGTATATAATTAAATATAGTAGTCGAACTTTTTTAAGTTCGACTACTATAAAAATAATAAATTTATATCTTTTTCAGTTTTTAACTCAGGCGTTAGCCTTTTGTTAATGTAACCTTTATCACCTATAATAGAAATTGAATTATATTTGTCACATAAATCCCATACTGCATTTCTATCATCAACATTTGCAGGCGTTATAACATAGTCAGTTAAGAAACCATCTATTGTAGTAAGTGCGTGAAACTTAAAGCCAAAATAGGTTTGTTTTTTTGATGGACATACTCCATAAGAGGCTTCGCCTTTAAAACATTTACTGAAATGTGCTCTGCCAAACTCACAAACTGGAATCGGCATACTATCTATAACTCTTATATTATTCGAATAAGATTGAATATACAATGAAATATACTCTCTTATTTCATTAATTACAGAATGTAAATTTCGTTTTGTCCTATTAAATCTAGTTCTATCTCCTAACTTTGGAAATAGTTTTGAATATTCTCTACTCAATAAGCTGAAAAATGCTTTTTCTGAATCTATAGTTAGAAGTTCACCAACTATACTTATAGTTATTATTTCACTATCGCAAAGTTTGCTATCTTTGATATTACGTCTATTTCTAATACTTATAGGTATGATATCATTATATATATCATCGACTATTGTAAAAATTATAGTAAATAAATCCGTTAAATTTTCTACTTTCTGGATATAATAATTATTAAGCTCCAACATTGTAGTAACCCTCCTTTAGATTGGTGATAATCTTAGGGTACTATATTTGTTGGAGTTTTATTATTGTAAAATTTAACTAGCACAACGGATTAATTTATTTCTATAAAATAAACGAATAAGGTGGTATTTATGGCTGATAATAATACTCATAAATATAAAAAAGATGTTTTAAGATTAGCTACATTTATAGGACAACTAATGCTTAGAAATGGAGCTGAAACTTATAGGGTAGATGATACTATAAAAAGAATTTGTAGTTCACGAGGATTTACGCATATAAATATATTTATGGCACCTAATACAATTATAGTATCTGATGATAGATTTGATGGATATACATTTATGAAAGTAATAGAAGGTAGATCTATAAATTTAAATAAAATAGATTTGTTAAATGATTTTTCTAGAAAATTTGTTAGCCAAACGGATATGTCAATAGAAGATGCAATAGAAGAGTTAGAAAACTTAGAAGAAAAATCACCTCATACGCAAAACGCTATAAATATATGGACAGCAATTGGTTCATCTAGTTTTGCTGTATTAGTCGGAGGAGATAATGCATTAACATTTATGTTAACTCTTATAACATCAGTGATGGCTATGACTACATATAACGAAGTTAAAAAAATAAGTAACATACCTGTTTTTGCTACATTAGTATCATCCATAATTATAGGACTTTGTGGTGTAGGTCTTGTAGAAATTAAAATATTAGATACACCTAAGATGTTGATAGTAGGGTCAATAATGCCTCTTTTACCAGGAGTACCATTTATAAAGGCTATAAGAGATTTAGTATCAGGTGAACTTATGTCAGGAGTAGGACGAGCAATTGATGCAGGAATTATAGCCACAGCTATTGCAGTAGGTGTTGGTATAGCAATGAATATATATGTTAGATTTGGAGGCGTATTATAATGATTTGGATGCCGATGTATATACATGTGATATTTTCATATTTAGCAGCAGTTGGATTTGCAGTATTTCTAAATTCCCCAAAGAAGACACTTTATGTAGCTGGTTCTATAGGCATGATATCATGGGTTATATATGTACTTTTAATGAGAATTAATATAGATATGATGACTTCAAATTTTATAGCAGCATCTATTGCAGCATTATTAAGTGAAATATTAGCAAGGAAGATGAAAAAGCCTACTATATTATTTATAGTTCCTGGAATAATAACATTAATACCAGGTCTTGGATTATATAATACAATGTCTTATGTTGTAGAGGAGGATTTTCAATTAGCTTTTACTACCGGTGCTAATGTTCTTTTAGCAAGTGGAGCGATAGCTCTTGGAGTTATTGTTATTTCATCTTTATTTAGGACATATTATAGAAATTTAAGAGAGAAGCTACATATTAATAGAACTTCATAAAATTAAAAAAGATATTGGCGAAAATGCTAATATCTTTTTTATTAGAAGAAATAATACATCCATTAGATTAAGATGACATTTATTAAATTTATATATAATAACATCAAAAGATTAATTATAAGTTTATATATGTTATTATATTTATCATGGTGAAAATTACTTAACAATAAAAATCATATATTTTCTCATTTTGAGAAGTTGTATTTTTTACTTTATTATAAAACTTTTTCTAACTACAAGCTCACAATTAAGATAAATTGTCTTTTGAAGTTTTCTATCTTCAATTATTCTTTCAGAAAGTAAATTAATAGCTGTTTTACATAACTCATTAATATCTATATTGAAGGTGCTTAAAGGCGGTGAAACATATTTAGAAACATCAATATTATTTATACTAATAACACTCACCCTTGAAGGAACTGGTATATTATATTCATTGAGAGCTTGTAAAACTCCGATAGCTATTGGATCAGATGCAACAAAGAATGCTGTAGGTAACTTATCCTTTAAGTTTTCTATAGCTTTTTTTGCAGATTTATATCCACTGTCTACAGAAAAATTTGGTTCAATAAAAATATTATCTTCGTTGAAATATCCAATTTTTTGCATATAATATCTAAATGCTACTTCTCTGATATCTTTTTCTTCTAAGTCTGTATTAGGATTATGGAATGTACCGCCTATAAATCCAATATTGCTATGACCATTTTTTATAAAATAATCTATAGCCTTTTTAGTTATTAATGGTGTATTAGGTTGTACAGAATCGTAATAATCAGGAGCAGGATTAGAATCAATAAAAACACCATTTTTAGTAATTTTTAATAGTTTAGAAATTTCCTTTTCAGAAAAACTGCCAATAGCAATAAACCCATTTATATCTTTAGGGATTTTACTAATACCACTTTCTTTCTTGATTGTGACAAGCTCCATGTTATTCTCATTTGCATACTTCTCGATTTTTAAACGCATATCTTTAAAATATATATCTTCTAATTCTTCTATTTCAGTAATCCAAAATAGTAGAGCAATTTTTTCTATAATCGTCTTTATATATTTTCTCTCATATCCTAATGAAAGGGCTGTGTTTAAAATTTTTTGTTTAGTTTCAGGTGAAACAGATAATGAGGGATCATTACTTAATAATCTAGAAACTGTAGATGGAGAAAAGCCAGCTTGTTGAGCTATTTCTTTTATAGTAATCATTTAAACCTCCAAATAATTTTTTACTTAATAATTTTATTATAAAACAATTTTTATATACTAGTAAAGAATTTCTAGTAAATAAATTTAGTAATTATGTTTACTAATTTAGTAAATAAAATTACTAAATTTATTTACAAACGAAATATACTTAGTATATAATTAAATTAAAGAAACGTTTTCTAAAAAGTAAAGGGGGAAGTGGTGTTTATGATTAAAAGATTTTACGCTCTAGTAGTTTGTGGAGCATTAGTAGTAAGTATGGTAGGTTGTGGACCATCAAGTGATACTAGTGATTCATCTTCTAATAAGAATAAAGGCAATGGAGAATATGACTTATTAGTTTGGGAAGATCAAGATAAATCGAAAGGTATTGAAGAAGCAGTAAAGAAATTTGAAGAAGAAAAGGGTGTAAAGATAAAGGTAGTTGAAAAAACTTATGCAAATCAAATAGAGGATTTACGATTAGATGGACCAGCGGGTACAGGTGCTGATGTAATAACTATTCCAGGAGATCAAGTTGGTACAGCAGTAACTTCAGGATTACTTAAAGAATTAGATATAGATGATAGTACAAAGGAAATTTATACTGATTCAGCTATGGAATCTCAAATAATAGATGGAAAAGTGTATGGTTTACCAAAAGCTGTTGAAACACAAATACTATATTATAATAAAGACTTAATAAAGGATGAAGAATTACCACAAACGACTGATGAGTGGTTAGAGTATTCTAAGAAAGTAACTAAAGATGGAAATTATGGACTATTAGCATTATGGGATCAAATATATTACGCTCAAGGGGTTATGAGTGGATATGGTGGATATATATTTGGAAAAAATAGTGAGGGAAGTTTTAATGCAGAGGATATAGGTTTAAATAATGATGGGGCAGTAGAAGCAGCTCAATACATAGAACAATTCTATAAGAGTGGAGTATTCCCAAAAGGTATTATAGGTGAACAAGGTATAAGCACATTAGATTCTTTATTTACAGAAGGTAAGGCAGCAGCAGTAATATCTGGACCTTGGAATATAGATCCATATAAAGCAGCTGGAATCAATTATGGGGTTAGGGAATTACCAATGCTTCCAAATGGTGAACATATGGGATCTTTAATAGGGGTTAAAAGTTACAATGTAAGTTCATATAGCAAAAACCCTGAATTAGCAGAAGAATTAGTTGAATTTTTAGCTAACGAAGAAAACTCAAAAGCTAGATTTGAAGTTACTCAAGAAGTTCCTGCTGTAAAAACGTTAGCAGAAGATGAATCAATAATGGCAAGTGAAAGTGCAAAAGCTGTTGCTGAGCAATCTCAATATGCAGAATTAACACCTGGGATAACAGAAATGAATTCTGTATGGGAGCCAATTGATTCAGCTTTACAAACAATAGCAACTGGAAAATCAGCTCCAAAATCAGCTTTAGATACTGCAGTAACGACTATAAAAAATACAATAGCTGCGATAAAAAAATAAAATAAATATATAGAATTTTAATATAGAGGGAGGGGAAATACATGGAACAAATGTCAACTAAACAGAGGACTACAAAGCATAGTAAAAATGCTGCATTACTATCTATAATACCAGGGCTTGGTCAAATATATAATAAGCAGGTTATTAAAGGAATAATGTTTTTAGTTTTCTTTTTAGCTTTTGGCTTTGTATTTAAGGATTTATTTAATATGGGTTATTGGGGAATATTTACCTTAGGTGTAGAGGTTCCAAGGGATAACTCAATATTCCTTTTAGCTGAAGGTTTAATAGCTATAATAGTAACAGGATTTGGAATATTATTTTATGGATTGAACATAAAAGATGCATACTCTAATGGTAAAAGAAGAGATGAAGGATTTAATGTATATTCAGTAAGAGAACAATATCAAATACTTATGGCAGAAGGGTATCCTTACTTTATAACTAGTCCAGCATTTGTATTATTAGTTTTTTCTGTAATATTTCCTATATTATTTAGTTTTGCATTAGTATTTACAAATTATGATCTATATCATTCTCCACCAGCTAGCTTAGTTGATTGGGTAGGTTTAGATACATTAAAACAAATATTTACAGTAGATATATGGAGATCAACTTTCTTTGATGTTCTAGGATGGACCATCGTATGGACATTAGTAGCTTCAACACTTCAAATATCTATAGGTATTTTCTTAGCTGTTGTAGTACATCAAAAAGGACTACGTTTTAAAAAGTTTTTTAGAACTATCCTAGTATTACCATGGGCAGTACCTGGATTTGTAACGATATTAATATTTACAGGTTTATTTAATGATACATTTGGTGCTATAAATAACTCTATCTTACCTATGTTTGGATTGGATCCTATACCATGGCTTACAAGTGCTCCATGGACTAGAATAGCATTACTTTTAATTCAAAGTTGGTTAGGATTCCCATATATATTTATAGTTACAACAGGTGTATTACAGTCAATACCAGAAGATTTATATGAAGCTGCGACTATAGATGGAGCTACTTCTATTCAAAAGTTTAAGAATATAACATTACCATTAATCTTATATTCTATAGCTCCAATTATTATAACTCAATATACATTTAACTTTAATAACTTTAATATTATATATCTATTTAATGCTGGTGGCCCTGCAGTTCCAAGCTCAACAGCAGGAGGTACAGATATTTTAGTATCTTGGATATATAAATTAACAATGCAATCAGGACAATATGCGTTAGCAGCTGCATTAACTTTACTTCTATCTGTTTTTGTTATAGGAATTGCTATATGGCAATTTAAAAGAACAAAATCATTTAAGGAGGTAGTGTAATATGATGTTAAGCAAAGAAAAGTTAAGTAACAGGGGTAGAGGTAAAAGAGCCTTAGCATATATATTATTAATTGCAGTGTGCGTAATAATTATTTATCCTCTTTTATGGACAATAGGAGCAAGCTTTAATCCTGGAAATAGTTTAGTAAGTACTAGCATAATACCTAAAAATCCTACAAATGAACATTACGTTAAGTTATTTGCAGGAGAAGGCAATTTATTTTATAAACAATGGTATTTAAACTCTTTAAAAATAAGTGTATTTACAATGTTACTTTCTTTAATATCTGTTTCTTTTACAGCTTATGCTTTTTCTAGATTTAGATTTAAAGGAAGAAAAAATGGACTTACATTATTTATGCTTTTACAAATGATACCACAATTTTCAGCCCTTACAGCAATATTTGTATTAGGGCAAATGTTAGGATTAATTAATAGTCACTGGTTATTAATTTTAATATATGTAGGTGGACAAATACCAATGAATTCTTATCTATTAAAAGGATATATGGATACAATACCAATGGATTTAGACGAGAGCGCTAGAATCGATGGTGCTAGCAGAACTAGGATATTCTGGCAAATAATAATACCTTTATCAAGACCTATGTTAGCGGTAGTAGCAATGAATGGATTTACAGGACCACTTGGAGATTTTGCTCTTTCATCAGTTATACTGAGAAATCCAGAATCATATACCTTGCCAATAGGATTATATAAATTAGTTAGCGATAAAATGGGAGCAAGTTATACGACTTTTGCAGCAGGAGCCATATTAATAAGTATACCTATAGTAATAGTATTTTTATCACTACAAAAACATTTTGTGTCTAGCTTAACAGCAGGTGGAACTAAAGGTTAAATGGGGGAGCAAATATGAAAAATATATACAATAATGAAAAGAGGTTACTTCATGGTGGAGATTATAATCCAGATCAATGGTTAGATTATCCAGATATATTAAAAGATGATCTGAGGCTTATGAAGTTAGCAAATGTAAATACTATGACTGTTGGAATATTTGCATGGAGTGCATTAGAGCCAACAGAAGGAAATTATAACTTTGAATGGCTAGATAAAATAATAGATGATGTTTATAATCAAGGTGGCAGGGTAATACTTGCCACTCCAAGTGGAGCGAGACCTGCTTGGCTGTCTGAAAAGTATCCTGAAGTACTTAGAACAAATGATAGAAGAGAAAAAATGCTTCATGGAGGAAGACATAATCACTGTTTCTCATCACCAATATATAGAGAAAAAACTCAAAAAATGAATTATAAATTAGCAGAAAGATATGGAAATCACCCTGCATTAATAATGTGGCATGTATCAAATGAATATAGTGGAGATTGTCATTGTGAACTATGCCAAGAAAATTTTAGAGATTGGTTAAAAAATAAATATAAAACTATAGAAAATGTAAATAAAGCTTGGTGGGGGCCATTTTGGAGTCATACATATACTGATTGGTCGCAAATTGAATCTCCATCATCTATAGGGGAAAATGCTGTTCATGGTTTAAATTTAGATTGGAAGAGATTTGTAACTGATCAAACTATAGATTTTTATGAAAATGAAGCTAAGCCTTTGAGAGAACTTACACCTAATGTACCAATAACAACGAACTTCATGGCAGATACAGATGACTTAATACCATTTCAAAGTTTAAACTATGAAAAATTCTCAAAACATGTAGATATATTAAGTTGGGATTGTTACCCAGCATGGCATAATGATTGGGAAACTACAAAAGATTTAGCTACTAAAGTTGGTTTTATAAATGATTTATATCGTAGTTTAAAACAGCAACCATTTTTAATTATGGAATGTACTCCAAGTGGCGTAAACTGGCACAATGTTAATAAAGCGAAAAGACCGGGAATGCATACACTTGCGTCTATGCAATTGTTAGCTCATGGTTCTGATAGCGTGCTATATTTTCAATGGAGAAAATCTAGAGGATCTTCTGAAAAATTCCATGGAGCAGTAGTAGACCATGATAATTCAGAAGAAAACAGAGTCTTTAAAGAAGTATCTCAAGTAGGAGAGATATTAGATAAAATAAAAGAAATCAAAGGAAGTATGAAACAATCTAAAGTTGCAATCATATATGATTGGGAGAATGATTGGGCACTTAAAGATGCTCAAGGTTTTGGGAAGGAGTCTAGAAGATACCCTCAAACCTTACAATCACACTATAAATACTTCTGGGATAAAAATATATCTGTAGATGTAGTTACTCCACAACAAGATCTATCTAAGTATAGCTTGGTAGTGGCACCTATGATGTATATGATGACGGAAGAAACTATGGATAGGTTTAGAGACTACGTTAAAAATGGAGGAGTACTGGTAGGATCTTACTTAAGCGGATTAGTGAATGAAACTGATTTAACTTACCTAGGTGGATGGCCAAAAACATTACAAGAAATATATGGAATTGATGTAAAGGAAATAGATACGCTTTATCCGAAAGATAGAAATAGCATAAAGTTTGGCAATGAAAGTTTTGAAGTAGTTGATTACTGTACTATAATAGAAGCAAAAGAAGCTGAAGTATTAGCTAAATATGAAGAAGATTTCTATAAAAATACTCCAGCTATTACTAAAAATAACCTTGAGAAAGGAAAGGCTTACTTTATAGGTGCTAGAACGAATCAAGAGTTTTTATCTAAATTTTATGATAAAATAGTAAAAGACTTAGATATTAATGAAGTAGAAGATTTTATTTCTGAATGTGGAATATCCATTCAAATTAGGGAAAATGAAGATGCAAAATACTACTTTGTAATGAATTTTACAGAAGAAGAAAAAAATATAGAAATAAAGGGTTCATATATAGATTTAATTTTAGGTAAAGAGGCTGAAATATTAAATATAATGAAACCTTATGGTGTATATGTATTAAAAAAGAATAAGTAAACAATATAAAAAGTCTTCATCTAAAATATTTAGTTAGAAGACTTTTTATGGATTTATAAGACAATCAACTTAGAGCAATAAATTCTATATAAGAGAATAACTATTTTATAAGGGGTATAGATAAATGAATATGAAAAGTAAAGTAAGATTACTTATGTGTGGTTTGATAACCTCACTATGTACTACTCAAGTAAAATTTATTGAATCTAATGCTATTTCAGTTGGTCAGCATATGGAGGTGCAATCTAGTATTAACGTAGAAAAAGTTGAAGGAATCTCTGATGATACTATAAAAGGTGTAGATATATCAAGTATAGTTTCTTTAGAGGACAGTGGAGTAAAATTTTATGATTTCAATAATAAAGAACAAGACATTTTTAAAACTTTATCACAATCAGGTGTAAATTACGTTAGAGTAAGGGTATGGAATAATCCATATGATAAAGATGGGAATGGATATGGTGGCGGAAATAATGATTTAGACAAAGCTATTGAAATAGGAAAGCGTGCAACAGCAAATAATATGAAAGTTCTTATAGACTTTCATTACTCAGATTTTTGGGCTGATCCTGAAAAACAAAAAGCACCAAAGGAGTGGCAAAATTACACTATAGGAGAAAAAGAAATAGCTTTATATCAGTATACAAAGGAAAGTTTAGAAAAGCTTATATCTGAAGGTATAGATATAGGTATGGTTCAAATAGGTAATGAAACAAATGGTAAATTTGTTGGAGAATCTGAGTGGAGTAAAATATCGAAACTATTTAATGCAGGAAGTAAGGCAGTACGTGAAATAGATTCAAATATTTTAGTTGCATTACACTTTACAAATCCAGAAAAAATAGGTAATTATGAAAATATATCATATCAACTTTCTGAAAATAATGTAGATTATGATGTTTTTGCTAGCTCATATTATCCATTTTGGCATGGGACTTTAGATAACCTAACTACTCAATTAAAGAAAATAGCTAATAACTATGGAAAAAAAGTTATGGTAGCAGAAACTTCATATGTTTATACAAATGAAGATGGTGATGGACATGGAAATACTTCACCTGCAAATGGGCAAACTCTAGATTATCCGATATCAGTACAAGGTCAAGCTACATCAGTAAGGAATGTATTTCAAGCAGTAGCTAATGTTGGGGAAGCTGGTCTAGGTGTATTTTATTGGGAACCTGCTTGGTTACCTGTAGGAACATCTGATAATTTAGAAAATAATAAAGTAATTTGGGAAAAGTATGGTTCGGGTTGGGCATCTAGTTTTGCCAGTGAATATGACTCAGAAGATGCAGGTAAATGGTATGGTGGCAGTGCTGTAGATAATCAAGGATTATTTGATTTTAATGGAAAGCCACTAGAATCATTAAATATTTTTAAATATATAATGACAGGAGCTACTGCACCTAAAGCAGTTGAATCAATAGAGAATGTGGAAGTTACAGTTAATTCATATAAAGAAATAAAGTTACCAAAAACAGTTACAGTAAAATATAATGATGGTGATGAAGTAGAAGTTGAAGTTAAATGGGCACAAAATGAATTAAATGCTATAAAGAAAAAAGGTGTAGGTATTTATGAAGTGAATGGCATAACTTCGAGTAAGGTAAAGGCACTTAAAAAACTTTCAACTAAAGCTATAATAAATATAGTAAGTAAAAATTATGTAATAAATCCGAGTTTTGAAGATGAGGACAATAGTAGTTGGAAAACTGATTACTTTAGTGATAATAATGGATATGTAAATATTAAGTGGAATGACCCTAAGAGTGGGGTAAAAGCTGCTCATTTTTGGTCAGATGAAGAAATGAATTTTGAAATATATCAAAATATAAATGAACTAGAAAAAGGAATATATCAATTATCAGCTAGCATCCAAGGTGGAGATGCTGGTGATTCGAGTATTATGAAGTTGATTGCAGAAACTAAGAATGGATATTACGAGAAAGAATTTATGGTACAGGGATGGGCAAATTGGCAAACACCAGTAATTAGCAATATTCCTATAGATGATGGAATTATAAAAATAAGTGTACAAATAAAGGCTCCAGGTGGTGCATGGGGAACAATTGATGATTTTGAATTAGTTAGAACCGATATATAGATAAAGTAAGTTGTTACCTAATAATCACATGTCAAAAATGTAAAATTTTTTAAGTAATTTAGACTTTTTAGATAAGCTATAAGCATAACCATAGCTATTAAAAAGTGAATATATAAGTTTATAACCTTTAAAATTTGACATAAAATAGTTATAATTATATAATTACTTTGAAATTAAACTAGTTGTACAAGAGGAGAAAATAATATGGCAAATTTAGATTTCATATACAACCGTAAAAGTGTAAGGCAATTTAAAGATACACCAGTACCAAAAGAAGATATAATTGAACTGTTAAAAGCGGGAACTTATGCACCATCTCCAAAGCATCAGCAAAACTGGCACTTTGTAGTGTTACAAAATAGAGATATAATAAATAAAATGGCTGATATAGTAACTAAAAGTCATGAAAATATAGGCCAACTTGCAAAGAATGAAAAAGACTTTAAAAGACATATGAGCGTAATAAACTACTATACATGTTTTAAACATGCTCCTGTAGTAATAATAGTGTATTCATGTGAGTACAAGATGATAGAATATAAAATATTAAAAGAAAATAATGCTCCACAAGAGGTTCTAGATATATTAGTATCTCCTCAATCTGCAGCACAAGGAATAGGAGCTGCGGTAGAAAATATTTTATTAGCTGCAACTGAAATGGGATATGGAACTTGTTATATGACAGGGCCAACACATGCAAAAAAAGAGATAGAAGAACTTATAGGATTTGAAAAAGAAGGATATGAATTAATGTCTATGATTTCTTTAGGGGTAGCAGAAGATGATACTCCGAAACAACCTCCTCGTAAACCTTTAGAAGAAGTTGTAACATTTATAGATTAAATAATAAAAAGCTTATTAGTCATTCACTAATAAGCTTTTCTTATTATTTAATAAACGAACTATTTTGAAGGTTTATATAGTATATAGAATATAGATATTTAATAAATACTATATGTAAATACTTATAAGTAGCAAAACAACTCTACGTTTAGTTTATTGAATTGTCTTACAAATTAGTTTAAATTAATATTAAGAGGTGATAAGGATGGATTGTAAAAAAATTGGAAGTTTGATATATGAATTAAGAAAAGATAAGAACATGACTCAAAAGCAAATAGCTGATTTAATGAATATAAGTGATAAAACAATAAGTAAATGGGAAAGAGGTCTAGGATGTCCTGATATTTCTTTACTTCCAGAATTATCACAAATATTAGGTGTAAGTATTGATCAAATATTATCTGGACAAATAAATTTAAACGATTTAGTAGGAGGAAATATGAATAAATTAAAGTTTTATGTATGTCCACAATGTGGGAATTTAATGACAGCTACAGGAAATGCTACAATATCTTGTTGTGGTAAGACGCTAGAACCATTGGTTGCAAAAAAAGCAGAAGAAGGGCATAAGCTTGATATAGAACCAGTAGAAGACGAATTATATGTAACAACTGAACATGAAATGACAAAGGAACATTATATATCTTTTGTTGCATATGTAAAGGGTGATAGAGCCCTTATAACAAAACAATACCCTGAATGGAATATGCAATTTAGATTCCGTAAGTCAGGTCATGGTAAGTTATATTTTTATTGTGTAAATCATGGGTTATTTTATCAAATAGTATAATTGTAAACGATATAAATTTTACGAATTAAAAAGTGCAATAAAATATAAAAATTATTAATAGTATTTATAGTGTAGAAAGTATACCAACAATAAAATGGATACTTTCTATTTTTATATTTATAAAGTAAAAAACTACAGTTGGGGGAACTGTAGTTTTAATATACCTGGGGGAGATAGGTATGTTTTCCGTTCATATTTTAAGTATTATCATTTTTCAAAATAATATACATATTTAAAGAAAATTTACATAAAATAATTTGTTTAATATAAAAATATATACATATAGATTATTTTAATCTATATGTATTAAGCAGATAGCTAATATAGGATAGAGTTAAAAAGTTCATTAAATTTTATAAAGAATAAGTCATTGTAATTATATTATCTTATTTAATATAATATAAATAATAAAATACTAATTAGGAGAGAAAAATGACAACAATAATAGATGCAATAAAAATGTGTGAAGATAAAATAAAGATACATCAAAATGATACTAAAAATATAGAAATAGCAATAGGAAAAAAAACTGAATTTGTAATAATAAATGCATCAAATGATGAAGGAAATGCAAGGTATATCAAAGGTAAAATAAAAGAAGGAGAGAAAGCTGGATTAAAAGTAGAAGTTGTAAAACTTGAAGAACATTGTAATAATGAAGATGTATTAAATATAATAAATAGATGTAATGAAGAAAAAATACCCGTTATACTTCAATTACCAACATTTAAGCATTTAGATACTAAAAAACTTATGGAATCAATAAACTACGATGTAGATGCAGATGGTTTTGCTAGAGAATGGATAGGTGAAATAAATTTAGGAAATGACAAGAAATTAGCACCAGCAACACCTAAAGGAGTAATTTCTTTATTAGAACAATACAATGTAGATATAGAAGGAAAAATAGCTTTAGTTATAGGAAAATCAAATCATGTAGGAAAGCCATTATGTACTATGTTAATGAATAGAGGTGCAACTCTAATAAATGCAAATAGCAAAACTAAAGACTTATCTAGTTTAGTAAAAATGGCTGATATAATAATTTCATGTGTAGGTCGTCAAAATCTTATAAAATCAGAAGATATAAAGGAAGATGCAGTTGTAATCGGAGTAGGATTTACTTATGTAAATGGTAAGCAAATTCTAGATTTTGATGTTGATGAAATTGTAGCATTAGGTAAAGCTAAATTTGTTTCAAATAGAATAAATTGTACAGGAAAAGCTACTATAAACTCATTAATAGACAATGTTATAGAGTTATATAAAATGAATTTTGATATAAAATAATATATTTTGAGTAATGAATATAAACAAATAGGTAGTGAGTGTTATATCGTTAATGAAATTAATGAAGCAAATTTTTAATTCAAATGGAGGTAATTATGAAAAGGACTGATTACATATCTTGGGATGATTATTTTATGGGTATTTCACTATTATCAGGAATGAGAAGTAAGGATCCATCTACTCAGGTTGGAGCATGCATAGTTGATAAAGATAACAGAATCGTATCTATTGGATATAATGGATTTTTAAATGGTTGTAGTGATGAAGATTTTCCTTGGTCAAGAGAAGGAGAATTTTTAGAAACTAAATATCCATATGTAGTACATGCTGAACAAAATGCAATATTAAATGCCAGAGGAAAGTCTTTAGAGGGTTGTAGGATTTATGTAAATTTATTCCCTTGCCATGATTGTGCAAGAAATATTATTCAATCTGGAATAAAGACAGTATACTATTTAGAAGATAAAGATGCAGATACAGATTCTATAAAAGCATCTAAA
>NZ_CATXCO010000011.1:0-29713 GCF_958366745.1 uncultured Romboutsia sp. | reverse complement strand
TTCGTAAGCTAAGAATAAGTTTACATTTTTACAGAATTCTTCTGAAACTACAGATAAGAATCTCATATTATCACTTGAGTATCTTTGTGGCTTTTTAAAGTCATATACTCTTACATTTTCATCCATAATTAAAACCTACCTCCTCTCAAGATATTATCTACTTCTAAGGTTATTTATCATTCCCCACATCTCATTTGTAGACTGCATTGCCCTACTATTAAATTGAAATGCTCTTTGTGCCATAATTAAATCAGTCATTTCTGCTTGCATACTTACATTAGACATTTCAACATATCCTTGATGAAGTTTTGGATTTTCTACCGTTGTAAGTGTAGCTCCATCATTAAGAGCAAATAAATTATCTCCAACTGATGTAAAATCATTATTACCTTGTGGCATATATAGAGTTATACTACCCACATTTTGTTTATTTAGAAATACTTGTCCATTATTGCTTATTGTAAGATCTCCATTTGATAAATTTAAACCTTGACCATTAATACCTTGATTATAAGTTATGTCTAAGATATTTCCAGAATCGTCAACTAACTTTCCATTTGAGTCAAAACTAAATTCTCCATTTCTAGTGTACTTGTATGTTCCATCATTTGATATTACTCTAAAATATCCATCTCCATCTATTGCTATTTCTGTATTTATACCAGTTTCCTTTAATGCACCTTGAGTTAAGTTTCTAGTCGCACTTGATAATTTTACTCCAGTTCCAGTTATTAAATTATCTCCATTATGTGGATATGATTGTCTAGATAAAGTATCTGTATATAAATCTAGAAAACCTGAATCTAGTTTTTTATAACCTACAGTTTGTGAGTTTGCTATATTATTAGAAATAATATCAATTTTTCCTTGATTAGCAGACATTCCAGTTATACTGTTGTTCATTATGTTATACATTGATATTTCCTCCTATTAATATTATTTTACTCTACCTATATCACTTGCTATTTGCCCAAGTATTGAGTCTATAGTTTGGATAACCTTTTGATTTGCTTCAAATTCATTGACAGTTTCCATCATCATAGCTATCTCATTTGTAGAATCTACATTTGAACCTTCTAAATATTTTTGCTTTATACTGTAATTGTTAGAGTTAAATCCTCCCTCTCCTTTATACAGATTATTTCCATATTTAGTTAGGTTATCATAATTTTCAAAATCAACTATATTGAATTTATACTTATTTTCTCCATTTATCATTACGCTATTATCAGGTGATATGCTAATAAGGTCTGTACCTACATATATTCTTTCAGAATTTCCTGTTTGGGTATTTGTACCCATAACATATTCTCCAGAATTAGTTACTAAGTAACCTTGATGGTTTACTTTAAATGAACCATCTCTTGTATAGTAAGTATTATTTGCATCATCAGAGACTTGGAAAAATCCACTCCCAACTATTGCAAAATCTGTATTGTTATCAGTTGAAACTAAGCTTCCTTGATTATAGCTAGTAAAAGTATCATCTATTCTAACTCCAAAACTTAAAGAACCTAAGTCTTTTACATTAGAAACTCCATTTTCATAACTATCTTTATTATGTAGTAACATCTCATCAAAGCTTTTTGCTACTACAGTTTGACCTTTATATCCTGTTGTGTTTATATTTGCTAAATTATTAGTTATAACACCTTGCCTTGCTTGTAAAGTTAACATTGAAGACACAGATGCATACATACTTCTAAGCATGTTAATTCCTCCTTAATCAATATACTTTAACTTTTTCATAGCAGCTCTTAAATTAGAAATAGCTCTATTATTTAATTGGGAAACTCTTGATTCTGATACTCCAAGTATTTCCCCAATTTCTTTTAAAGTTAACTCTTCATAATAATAAAGAGATAATACTAATCGATCTTTTTCTTTTAACATGTCTATTGCTTTAGCTAACACATCTTGAAGCTCCTTTTGCTCAAAGGCTTCTTCTGGGCAAAGAATATCTTCATCTTCAATAGTATCTATAATACTAAATTCTTTTTCACCTTCTGAAACTGTATGGTCTATGGATATATTACTTGAAGTTTTCATTTTATTTCTAATACTAATTACTTCTTTTTTAGTTATATCCATATATTGTGCAATTTCATCTTCACTTGGCTTTCTAAAAAGCTTTTGTTGCAATTGATCTACACATTTATTGTATTCCTTTATTTTGCTCATATAAGTTCTTGATACTGGTGAGTATTTTCTTATTTCGTCTATTATAAATGAAGATACTCTGATTGAAGCATAAGTTGAAAATTTTACGCCTCTACTTTCATCAAACTTTTTTCTTGCATCTATAAGTCCCATAACGCCATAACTAACTAAATCTTCATAGTCTAATCCTATTTTATCTGTATAATACTTAGATGCTATATTTTTAACAATATTCATATTATTCACTATGAATTCTTCTTGACTTTGAGTAGTCACAATACACACCTCCTACTATATATTGACTATACCTTGAGCCTTTATCTGAACATCACTTGGTATTTCATTTAGTGATAAAACTGTTATATTTGGGAATACCATATCAACTAACTTTCTAAAAGGCGCTCTTATTTTTGGAGAAACTAATAGTATAGTTCTATTATTATTAAAATGAATACTCTCTACTGTATTTTGTATACTAGAGAATATTTTGTTTGTTGTATCTGGATCTATTGCTGGATACGTTCCGTTTATAGATCTTTGTAAGCTGTTTCCTATAATATTTTCAACTTCTAAAGATAAAGTAGCTACTGTTATAGAATTAGTTTCATCTACTAATCCAGCACAAATACTTCTACTCATAGCCATCCTTACATACTCAGTTAAAAGTTCTATATCCTTTGTATTTCTTGCATTATCAGCTAAAGTTTCTAGAATTGTAACTCTATCTTTTATAGATATTTTTTCTCTTAATAAGTTTTGTAATACTTTTTGAACCTCTCCTAAAGTCATTAAATCTGGGATTAATTCATCAACAACAGCACTATATCTTTCTTTAGCTGAATCTATAATTAACTTAACTTCTTGTCTTCCAATAAGTTCATGTGCTTTTGATTTTATTATTTCTAACAAGTGAGTAACTAATATTGTTGTTGGATCTACAACAGTTAAACCATATAACTCAGCTTCTTCTGCTTTATCAGAATTTATCCATAATGCATCAAGACCAAATGTAGGTTCTTTAACTCTTATTCCATCAATATCAATTTCACCACCCATAGGATTCATACATAATAACATTGTTGGCATAAGATCGTATGTAGCCACCACATTTCCTTTTATTTTTATACTATATTGATTTGGATTTAGTTGAAGATTATCTCTGATTCTTATTGGCTGTACCAATATCCCCATATCAATTGCACATTGTCTTCTTATAGAAACTATTCTTTGTAATAAATCGCCACCATTTGCTTCATCAGCAAGTGGTATAAGACCATATCCAATTTCAACTTCTATTGGTTCAACATTTATAAGGCTTGATACATCTTCTGCCATTTCTAAACTAGGTTTGGCTTCTTCAACATCATTTTGTACAGCTTCTAATTCTTCATTTTTTTCTTTTTCTTCTTTATTTAATAAAAATGAAGTAGCTAATGCACCAGCACCTAATGTGAAAAACGATAATTTAGGAAGTCCTGGAAGAAATCCTAAAACTAATAAAACTGCTCCTGTCATCCCAATAGTTACAGGTGCAGATGTTAACTGCTTACCTAAAAGATTACCAAAATTCTTTTCACTACTAGACTTTGTAACTAGTATACCTGCAGATACAGATATTAATAATGCTGATATCTGACTTACAAGACCATCTCCTATAGTAAGTCTTATAAAGTTTTGTACTGCTTCACCAAAACTCATATTCATCATAACAACACCAATAATAATTCCACCTATTACATTTATTATTGTTACAATTATACCTGCTATTGCATCTCCTTTTACGAATTTAGATGCACCATCCATAGCCCCATAAAAGTCAACTTCTTGTTGTAATTCTGATCTCTTTTTTCTGGCAGTTTTTTCATCTATTATTCCTGCACCTAAATCTGCATCTATACTCATTTGTTTACCAGGCATTGCATCAAGAGTAAATCTTGCAGATACCTCTGATACCCTACCTGAACCATTTGTTATTACCACAAATTGTACTATCATTATAATTAAGAATATAATTACGCCAACTACATAATTTCCACCAACAACGAAGCTACCAAATGATTCTATAACACTTCCTGCGTAACCTTGTCCTAATATAAGTCTTGTTGATGATATATTTAAACCTAATCTAAATAATGTTGTAACAAGCAATATTGTAGGGAACATAGATAGCTGTAATATATTAGTTGAAAAAAGAGTTAGTAATAATATAAGAACTGATAAAGCTATATTTACTGATAATAATATATCCAATGCAAAAGGCGGAAGTGGTATTATTATCATTAATACTATTCCTAGTATTGCAAATCCAGCAAATATATCAAATTTACTTTTTAAATTTAATTTATCCATACTAAACCTCGTCTTTATTTCTACTTGTATTTATTTTTTATCTTATAAACAGCTACTAATACTTCCGCAACTGCTTTATACATTTCTTCTGGTATTTCTTGATCTATATCAACCTCTTTATAAATAAGTCTTGCTAGAGGTACATTTTCGATAATCGGTATATCATGACTTTTGGCTATTTCTCTTATTCTAAATGCAACTTCATCTGCACCTTTTGCAACTACAATCGGAGTTGTATCTTTTCCTTGTTCATATCTTATCGCTATAGATATATGAGTAGGATTTGTTACAATCACAGTGGATGATGGAACAGCTTGCATCATTCTTTGATTTGCCATTTGTCTTTGTTTTTGTTTTATCTTTCCTTTTATATGAGGGTCTCCTTCCATCTGTTTATATTCTTCTTTGACTTCTTGCTTTGTCATCTTTAAGCCTTTTTTGTGACTAAACTTTTCATATCCATAGTCAAGTGCTGCTACAACAGCTACTGCTAATGTTATACTAGTTAAAATACTTTTTATAAGGTCAAGTACTATATTAAACATATATGGTAAATAGATATCCCCACTTTTTATTATTCCTTCAAAGTTCTTACTCATAAATGAATATCCAAGATATATCATTATACATATAACAACCATACTTTTTATAAGATTTACTATTGCTTTCATTGAAAACATATTTTTTAATCCTGTTAATGGATTTAATTTAGAAAACTTCGGTTTCAAACTTTCCATTGAAAAGAACAAACCTGTTTGAATTAAACTACCTAAAATTCCAAATACCATAATAATTAAGCTTATTGGCAAAACAATCTTCATAAAAGACATCATTACCTTAAACATTAATATTTTTATAGTATTATCATTCATAGTCATACTAAAATCACCACTTAGTATATTAACTATAAATCCTTGAAGTTCAGAAATTATACTTCCTGACATCATGTATATTACAACTAATATAGCTATAAAAGTCATAGCTTTATTTACTTCCGCACTTTTTGCTATATTACCTTGTTTCCTTGCATCTTTTTTCTTCTTAGGTGTTGGCTCTTCTGTTTTATCACTCATAGATAACAGAAATCCAACTGTGCCTATATTTGAAATTGCATCACTATTCATGCTAAGAGTTCCATCTAAAATAGATGGTATTTGATTAAATAAATGGTGCATTTTATTAATTAAAAATGGTAATGCTATCATTATAAATATAATTCCCATTAATAATTTTAACGGCATACTTACTACCATAACATTTAATTGAGGAACACTCTTTGATATAAAACCAATTAGTAACTCTGCAATAAGTAATGATAAAATCATAGGAACTGCTATTTTTATTCCAATTATAAAACATTGAACAAATACATTTATTACATAGTCAAAGTTTCCGCTAAGTATTAGTTGACCTACTTTAACTAAGTTAAAGCTATTTTGTATCCCCGCTATTAACTGGTGATGTCCATTCATGCTAAAAAAAATCATTACTCCTAACCAATATAAAATAGTTTCAATTAATGTATTTTGAGTATTAGTATTTGGATCATATATACTTGCCATAGATAAACCTAATTGCTGGTCAATTAAACTCCCTGCTATTTTTAAACTATTGAAACACATATTAGTTATAAAGCCAAATACTAATCCTGTTAATGTTTCCATTAATGCATATATAATAAGTTGACTAAGTGAATGAACAGCTATATCTGCTTGTATAAAAGGAGATATTATAAATGAGATAAATATAGAAAACATCACTTTAAATACCTTAGGAGTTCCACTTGGAAATATTACATTTATACAGCCAAGGAACGTTAATATCCTTATAAATACAAATATCATTTATCTCATCCCTTTACATTTGCTATTATATTCATAATCTCATTTGTAAAAACTACTAACTTATTAAGCATCCAACTCCCTCCAACAAGAAGTATTGTTGCTATAGCTATTAATTTAGGTACAAATGTTAATGTTTGTTCTTGTATTTGAGTTGCTGCTTGGAATACACTAACTAGCAAACCAATTACCAATGCTATTATTAATATTGGACCTGCTACCATTAATGCAGTAGATAAAGCTTTCGTTATTATTCCCATTATCATCTGTTCACTCATAATGTCATCTCCTTGCTAATTAAAACTTAAAATTAAAGATTTAATTAATAAATTCCATCCGTCTACCATTATAAATAATAAAAGTTTAAAAGGCAGAGAAATCATAGCTGGTGGTAGCATAAACATCCCCATCGACATCAATGCACTTGATACTACCAAATCTATTAATAAGAATGGTAAATATATTAAAAATCCAATTTGAAACGCAGTTTTTAATTCACTTATTGCAAACGCTGGTACTAGTACTTGTAATGGTAAATTTTCTCTTGTTGCATCATTTTTATCAATACGAGCACTATCTAAAAATAATTTTATGTCTTCATCTCTAGTTTGTTTTAATAAAAATTCTTTCATAGGAATTTGAGCTTTTTCTATTCCCTCTTGAAAAGTTATTTTTTCTTCTCTATATGGCTGTATAGCCTCTTTATTAATCTTATCTACTACTGGTGACATAATAAATATTGTCAATACTAATGCTATACCTACTAGTATTTGATTAGGTATAGATTGTTGAGCTCCTAAAGCTGATTTTAAAAATGAGAATGTAATGATTATTCTTACAAAACTTGTCATCATAAAGATGATAGTCGGTAAAAACATCATAAATGTCATTACTATAAATAACTTTATTAAAGGAGTAAATTCTTGCTGATGATTTGATACTAATCCAACTAAATCATTCATACATACGTCCCCCTTTTTCTAGTAATTTCTATTTTTTATTAAATAAAAGTCTATCCGAATTATTAAAGTTTGAAAATTTTGACTTATTCTTTTTTGAAAACATATTCTTTTTATTTTTTTTGTTCTTTAATCCAAAGTTAGATATATTAAATTTATCAACATCTATTTGTGATAAATCTATCCCATAGCTTTCTTTCATATCATATATTTGAGCTATTTCTTCTTTACTTAATACTTTTATTTTTTCAGTTTTAGAAGGTGATGAAGCTAGTACACATCCTTCATCACCCATTTCTAAAACAAATATACTTGTATCTTTATTTAAGTTAGTTCTTTCTAGGACTTTAACATACTTATGCTTATTAATATTATCTGAGTTAAATTTAGTTAACTTTATTGAAGCTATTATTAAAATAATAGTAATAGGTATAAATATTATTAAGTTTATTATATAATGCAACATAATTTATTTTCCCTTCCTATTTCTTAACTTTCTCCTCAAACTTTATTACTTATTTTTTACATTATTGTTTTTATTTTCAGTTTTTGATTCTCTTTCTTCAACTACTAAAATATCAACTCTTCTGTTTTTAGCTTTATTTTCAGGTGTATCATTAGGAACAATAGGATTAAATTCTCCATACCCTTTAAGCGAAATTCTATTAGGATTTATATTTTTATTTTCTATTAAATACCTTACTATACTTAAAGCTCTTTCTGTAGAAAGCTCCCAGTTAGACCTATATGCTGCACTATTTATAGGAACATTATCTGTATTTCCTTCTGCAACAATTTCATTATCTGTTTCTTGTATTATTTTAGCTATTGTATCAAGAACATTTATGCTCTCACTTTTTATTTCTGCTTTACCTGAATCAAATAATATTGACTCATCAACTTGAAGTACTATTCCTCTTTCTTCTTCTCTTATTTTAATTTCGTCTGTAAGAGAATTTTTTTCTATTATTTCATTTAGCTTTGCAGCTAAATCTTCATACTTAGTACCTTTTTCAAGCTCAACCTTTAAATCATCTATACTTTGAACTTCTTCAATAGATGAATCACCTGTTAAAGAATATTGTAATGCCTCTGATAATTTTTTTAGTTTTTCACTGTCTACTGCTGATATCGAATATAGTAGTATAAAAAATGTTAGTAGCAATGTCATGGTGTCTGCAAAGGTATCCATCCATCCATCGGTTCTTATTTCATCATCCTTTTTTTTCTTACGAGCCATGATTAAGCAACCTCACTTGATGAATTTTCATAATATGCTTTTCTATCTTTTTCATTTAAGTGTGTTATTAATTTTTCTTCCATTGCTCTTACACTGTCACCATTTTGTATACTTTGTAATCCACAAACTACCATTTCTAAATACTCTATTTCTTTTTCACCTTTAGATTCAATGTTAAATCCAATTGGGTTAAATATCATATTAGTAAATAATGCTCCATAAAGTGTAGTTATAAGTGCAGTACTCATACCCGAAGCTATATCATCTGGTGACCCCATATCAGATAGCATTTGTATAAGACCTATAAGTGTACCAACCATACCAAAGGCAGGTGCATAAGATCCCCAAAGTTTGAATATCTTAGAACTACTGCCATATACTTTTTCTTTTTCATTTAACTCTATTTCTAATATTTCTTTTACCGATTCTGCATCTACACCATCAACAATTAATTCAAGACCTTTTTTTAAGAATGGGTCTTCCATTTCAGCTACTTGTTGTTCTATTGCAAGTATTCCATCTTTTCTAATTATTTTTGAAAGTTCTTTGAATTGATCAACTAAATCAACTTTATTAACGCTTGGTGAAACTATACTCATTTTTAATGCACTAGGAATTCTCTTTACAGTATCTAAATCAAAAGTTATTAATACTGCTGCAAATGAACCTCCTACAGTTATAAGGAATGATGGTATATCGATAAACATACCAACTCCACCTTTCCCCTGTGCTATAGCAAAGAATATAAATCCTATTGCTAATACTAATCCTATTGGTGTTAGAATATCATTCTTCTTCATTCTCTACCACCTCTTATTATCTCTTAAGATTTACAATTTCTTGAAGTAGTTCATCACTAGTAGTTATTACTTTACTTGCTGCTTGGAATGCTCTAGTTGTAACTATCATTTCTGTAAATTCTTCTGATAAGTCAACGTTAGACATTTCTATAGCACCTTGAGTTATCTTTCCAAATACAGGGTTCTTTATTGGTTCGCCTGAGTTTGCAGTTTCTCCATATATATTTCCTCCAAGTTGCTCTAAACCTTCATCATTTTGGAATACTGATATTTGTAAAACTTGTTTATCTCCCTTTATTACAGCTCCATCAACATCTAATTGTGGCATTTTTGTACCATCAGCTAACAAATATGAAATAGAACCATCACTAGCAATGTTAAATGATACTACTTTTTGATTAACACCATTAGCATTTTCAACTTCTTCTGGTATTAATATAGGATTATCACCTTCACCTAAAACCTTATAACCTTGTGATGTTACAAGGTTTCCATTCATATCTAAACTAAAAGATCCATCTCTTGTATATCCCTTTTGATTTGGACCTACTTCAACAGTGAAGAATCCATCTCCATCAATAGCTAAGTCTGTATCTCTTCCTGTTGTTTGTAATGAACCTTGTACCATGTTCTTTAATATACCACTTACTTTAACACCTATACCAACTTGCCCTGGGTTAACCCCTCCACTTGTAGCTGTTGGTGCACTTGGGTATATTGAACTTTGATATAGTGCATCTGCAAATCTTGTGCTTGTCTTTTTATATGCTGTTGTTCCTACGTTTGCTACATTGTTACCTACAACGTCCATTTTCGTCTGATTTGATTTCATAGCACTTATTCCTGAATACATCGATCTTAACATACTACTTCTCCTCCGTTTATATATTTAAAATTATATTTATTAACCATTTACCTTTATAAGAGCTCCATACTCAACTTCGATTATATTTTCACTTTGAGAATCTTTAACGTTCATATATACAACTCCATCTTTAATGTGTATACTTTCTACCTTTCCAGATATTGTTTTTACGTCTTCATCTACCCTTTGTCCACTCTCAATTGGTGCATATACTTCAACTTCTTTTCCAATAAGATTAGTTGCACTTCCTACTGCCGAGTTTGCTAAAATCCCATTAGTCATTCCTATTAAATACTCTATATTTTCATTTAAAGCCATTGATTGCTCAAGCATATTAAACTGTGCTAACTGAGTAATATATTGCGTAGGATCTTGTGAGTTAAATGGATCTTGATTTTTCATTTGAGCTACAAGAAGTTTAAGAAATAAATCTTTATCTGAATTGTCATTACCTGAAACTATAGTCGTTCCATTTTCAGTTTTATTAACAGCTCTTGACCTTAAACTACTAGTATCATTCATTGAGGTACCTGTGTTTATGCTTGTCATTTTTATTAGTCCTCACTTTCATTAAATTAATATGTTTAAATTATCGTCATCTTTGTTATGTTCACTATTGTGTAATTCTTCTATTATTTGATTATTATTTTTTTTATTCTTATTACTATTGTTTTGATTAAACCTTCTGTCTTGATTAAACTCTTTATTTAAGTTATCAGAAAATAAATTTTCATTTTCTGACTTTACATTTATAACAATGTCTTTTATATTGATATCTGTATCATTAAGATGCTTTTTTATATCTTCTATATTTTTATTTACAAGGTCTAATATGTTATTATCATCAACTGTTATTAATAAATTTGAATGTTCTTTATTCTTAGATAACTTTATGCTTATTTCTCCCAAATTTCTTGGATTAAGTTTTACATTTAGCTCTTCTAAATCACTATTTTTCATATACTTTACAGATTTAATAATATCTTCTGTTATAAACTCTTGCCTAATTTCTGTAACTGGTTGGGGTATATCGTTACTTGTGCTATTTCTATATACAGTATTAAATTCATTAATTCCTACAAAGGAATTTATATATGAATTATCATCAGATGATACAATATTTTCTAAATATTCAATATCATTACTTGTACCTTTAGAATTTTTATATTCATCTATTTTAGATTGATTTAAAATTCCTACTGTATCTAAGTTTTCATACATACTGTCTTCTTGGCTTGATTTGTCTAAATCCTTTATCTGATTTTTTATTTTATCTATTAGTGAATTTAAGCTTTCATTGATTTTATTTGAATTATTTCTGCCTTCATTGATAAGATAGTTAATATTGTTTATAATTTCTTTCATATCATTATTATTTAACTCTAATGAATAATTGCTTTCTGAACTTGTATGTAAGTTTTCAATAGCATCTAAAATATTTTTTGTATTTTCAACTTCGTTTAAGTTTAGTTTAGAATTTAATGATGATTTTATATTTTCTAAATCTGTTAAACTATCTATTTTTTCTGCTATATTAAACTTTTCATATAAGGTATAAATTAAATTATACAATATTAAGCTTTCATCAACATCCTCTTTATTGTTGGTATTTGTTCCACTATTTTCATCTTCTAACTTAAATTCACTAATAAAATCCTTGAATGTAGATAAACTGTCAGAACTTACCGATTTACTTTGTGATAAACTACTATCCCCCACCATATTACTTAAGTTTATATTAATCATACATTCACCTTTCTATTATAAGTTTGAAGTTTTTCTTATATATCCATATAAAGCAAATTCATCATTAGAAATCTGCTCTAATCGTTCTTCTTCTTTTTTTACTTCTAAAATTTTATTTTCTTTAAGCACTTCTAAAGATCGTCTTTTTATTCTTTTATCTATGAAATCTTTTTTTGCTTTTTCAAGTTCAATTTCTTTAGCTTCAAGTTCTTTTTCTGTGTCTTTTATAGTAGTGTTAAGATAAGATAAATAGTTCATAGTAATCTTTTGACTTATAGTGTCTTTTGCCCTACTTATATCAGAATACTTTTTATAATTGTTTTCTAATTCATGCAGCTTATTTTCTACTATATTTTTTTGATTTTGAGCCTTAGAATAAAATAACTTACTCTCTTCTTCTTCATTAACTCTTATATCTAATAGCTTCTGTAATTTAAACTTAAAATTGCTCATCTATAATCTCCTCTTTAGTCAAGCATATTAATTAATTTACTTTTACTTACTTCGAATTGAGATACTTCATTAACACCTTGTTTTAAGTATGAATTAACATTACCTATATATTTAATAGCTAAGTCTATTTCTTTATTTGATCCTTCTTCATAAGCACCAATATTTATTAAATCCTCAGCTTCTTTATAAGTTGCTAATATGTCTCTTGCCTTTGAAGCTGCCTTATTTTGTTCTTCTGTTGCAATTTCTTTCATAAGCCTACTTACACTATTAAGAATATCTATAGCCGGATAATGATTTTTATGTGCTAATTGTCTAGATAAAACTATATGCCCATCAAGTATCCCCCTTACTGTGTCTGCAATAGGTTCATTAAAATCATCACCATCAACAAGTACTGTATAAAATGCCGTTATAGACCCCTTATCTGACATACCCGTTCTTTCCATTAATTTAGGCAACATCGCAAACACCGATGGAGTATAACCTTTTTGTGCTGGAGGCTCTCCTATTGCTAAACCAACTTCCCTTTGAGCCATAGCAAAACGAGTTACTGAGTCCATCATAAGAAGTACTTTTTTACCTTTATCTCTAAAATATTCTGCTATAGATGTTGCAGTAAGTGCTCCTTTTAGTCTTACTAAAGGTGATTTATCAGATGTAGCACATACTACAACTGACTTTTTCATACCTTCTTCACCTAAATCTCGTTCTATAAAGTCTAAAACTTCTCTACCACGTTCACCTATTAAAGCTATTACGTTAACATCTGCTTCTGCTGTTCTAGCCATCATACCAAGAGTTGTACTTTTTCCAACTCCACTTCCTGCAAATATCCCAATACGTTGACCTTCTCCACAAGTTAAAAATCCATCTATTGCTCGTACTCCAGTCGGCATTATATTAGTTATTCTTGGTCTTTTCATAGGGTCTGGTGGCTCATTAGATAAACTGTAATTTTCTCCATCTAATATTGCTTCTCCATCAATTGGATGTCCAAGACCATCTAATATCTTTCCTAAAAGTTCATCACTACATCTAACATTTAGCGGAACTCCTTTACCAATAACCTTACATCCAGGACTAACTCCTACAAGTTCTCCTAGCGGCATAAGTATTACACAGTCTTCCTTAAATCCAACTACCTCACATTGGATTTCAGCTCCCATATTGTTATGGATTATACAAAGCTCTCCCACAAATGCCTTTATACCTTCAACCTCTACTGTAAGACCTATAACCTTTGATACCTTTCCTTCAAATGTTATTTTAGGTATAGAATTAATTTTATTTATTACATTTTCGAAATCTATATCAATCATAGCAACTCCTCTTTTATTTTTCCAATAACATCATCAATGCCAATGACTAATTTTCCATTCAAGCTTTCTATTAGTGCATTGCCTTTATCAACTGATTCATCAGATAAAATAAAAACGTCTTTATTAATAAGATTATTTTCTTTTAATTCTAAAATTTGTTTATCTAAACTTTCTTTATAAATAGGATTAACTCGTATTACAAAGTTTTCTTTTAACTCATATTCCTTTATTACATCTAAAATTAATAAATCCATAGATTCTTCATCTTCAAAATTTCTTCTTAGCACCTTTTCCGCAATAGATATTCCCATAGCTAAAATATTTTTTTTATTATTTTTTATATAAGATGCAACTTGATTATTAGCTTCAAGCATTATTTTATTTGCCTTATCAATTATTTCAGATGATTCATTTTTAGCTTTTTCTATGTTGTCTTCATAAGCTTCTTTGTAGCCATCTTCATATCCATTTTGTGTACCTTGTTCGTAACCTTCATGATATGCTCTTTTCTCTATTTCCACAGCTTTCTGATTCGTTTCAGCTAATATTTTTTCACTTTCAGTATTAGCTTGATTTAAAATTTCATCATATTTAATTTGAGCATCTATAAGCTTTTGATTTATTTTCTCTTCTAATCTTAATAGCTCTAATCTCTTTTCATTATGATTCTCAACTTCTTCATTAACAGGTAACTCTTCTTTTTCCTTGAAGTTAAAATAGTTTAAAGAAACTGTACCCTTAACCTTTACATAATCAGACTTAATTATATTATTACTATAAGACGAATTCTTCATCTGAACCTCTAGTTAATGTAATTTCTCCTATTTCTTCAAGCTTTCTGATTATGTTTACTATGTTTTGTTGAGATTCTTCAACTTGAGAAACCTTAGTTTTTCCAAGTAATTCTATCTCTTCTTTTAATGCAGCAGCAGCCCTTTGTGATTGGTTTCTATATATAGCATTTGAAACATCATTCGATGCTCCTTTAAGTGCGTATGCAATATCTTTAACATTAACTTCTTTAAGAATTCTTTGTATAGCTGTGTCTTCAAGTCTTACGATATCATCAAATACGAACATGCTAGCTTTAATTTCTTCTGCTAATTCTATGTTATTTTCTTCAATATATTTAATAATGCTCTTTTCAGTTTTTCTATCAACATTACTTAATATATCTATTAAACTGTCAACTCCACCTGATTTTTCAAGGTCTCTTTGACCTAATTTAGATAGCTTGTTTGTTACAGCTTCATCTATAGCCTTTATAATATTAGGAGATATAGATGAAGTTCCCCCTATTTTCAGAGAAACTTCATGTTTTATATCATCTGGTATTTCACTTAAAACCACTGCTGCTTTATCTGGTTGAAGATGCGAAAGTATAATTGCTATCGTTTGCGTACTTTCACCTTGTATGCAAGATAAAATTTGCTCTGGTTCTGCCTTTCTAGCAGCCATAAATAATTTTGTACACGTATCATACTTTATACCTTCTAATATTTTATTAGCCCTTTGATTGCCAAGAGCTCCATTAAGAAGAGATTTTGCAAAGTCCATACCACCTTGAAGAACAATATCTTGTCCCTTATTAACTTCTATAAATTCTTGTAGAATCTCTCTTCTCTCTCTTGTTCCTACTTTATGAATATTTGATATCTCTACACCTATCTTTTGTATATATTGATCAGGCAAGTTTTTTACTATATCAGCTGCTACATCTGCACCTAGTGTAATTAATAAAATAGCTGCCTTTCTAGCACCTGTAACTTTTCTAACCTTTGGTATATCCCCCAAGTCAAATGCATTTCCTAAATTAACACTTTCTTTTTCCAATTATAAGCACCTCCCTTTGTATTACTCACTTAACCAATTTCTAATTAAGTCTGTAACTTGCTCTTTATTTTCTGATGCGTATTGTCTTACTTCTTCTTCTAAAGATATACTTTCTTCTTCTTCATCCTCAGTAGATCTAGTTTTTTCCATTTCTTGTATTTTTTGATTTATAATATCAAGATGTTCACTGTCGTCGAAATCTTCTTCAACAATATCTGAATTTTTCTTCTTCATGTACATATAAACTACTATTCCTACTATTAATAACAATAATATTCCTACTACAACTGCCACTATTTTCATCACCTTATTTATATCATCCTTAACTGCTAAATTGTCATCTTCATTAGCTAATGTATCAAATGGCATTCCAACAACAGATATACTATCTCCTCTATTTTTATCAACACCAATAATATTAGATACTATATCCTCTACTTGTTGCAGAGTCTTATTATTTAAATTTCCATTAATAGCAACTGATGCTGTAATCTTGTTAATTTCGCCCTGTGCCTTTATAGTTTTAGACTCTGTTCTTCCTGTTTCATATTCAATACTTTCTTCTCTACTTGTATTTAAGTTTGTATCATTGCCACCCACAGTGTTCATATTGTTATCAATATTACCACCAGCAGCATCATCTTGTGATGTTGTATTTTCTTTCTTATTCTCTTTTATTGCTACTTTATTTGGATCAATTTTTATTTCAGTAATTTCATTAGTATCAAAGTTTAAATCTGAATTTACTTTTACTACAACTTTACCTGACCCAAACATAGACTCAAGTACTGAAGATATAGCTCTTTCTAAATCTGAATTTAATTCTTTTTCTGCTTTTCTAGCTATGTATAGTCCACTTGAGTTGGTAGCTTGCTCTTTTCCATTTTCATCATATAAACCTTCAGATAAAAGATTCATATTTTGATCAACTACTTCTACATTTTGTTTGGGTATATTTTCACAACTTGCAGAAACTAAAGACATAATAGACCTTACTTGACTTATATCTAAACTTTCTCCTGGGTTTAGAGTTATAGTTACTGCAGCAGACCCTGGTTGAGTTTCCTTAGCAAATACAGATTCTTCACCATTTATAATCTGAACTCTTGCATCTGCCACTTGAGAAAATGTCTTTATAGTCTTTTCAATCTCGCCTTGTAGCATTCTTTGTTTCTTTATCTTAAACTCTTCATCTGTCATACCAAATGATGAACCTTCGTCCATAAGCTCATAACCTTTAGAACCATTAGATATATTTTCTGATAGTTTTAATCTTAATTCATCGACCTTATCCTTTGGAACAAGTATACTATCACCTTGTATTTTCATATCTATTTTTTCACTTTCAAGTTCTTTAGTTATGCTTGCTGCATCAGTAGAATTCAAACCTGAAAAAAGAACTTTGTACTTGTTGTTATTCATGTACTTTACACCAAATACAATAGATAAGATTACTGCTACAGAAGCTATTACTAAAGCTAGCTTTTTAGTTTTACTTAAGGCTTTAAAGTCCAATATTTTTTTACTTATAAACTCTTTAATCTTATTTATAATATCCTTTACATTCATTTGCTCACTCCTTTATAAAATAAAACTATAGTTGAACTGAGCTTAACTCTTTGTATGCATCATATAATTTATTTCTCATTTCTAACATGAGCTGCATAGAAATTTGAGCTTCTTGAGTAGATAACATAACCTCATGCATTGTTATATCATCACCTTTTATAAGAGCTTCAATGTCATTATTAGCTTTAACTTGACTATCATTAACTTTATTTACTGCATTGTTTAATACATCTGTAAAATTAACCTTATCACTTTCATTTAAATTCTTATTTGTATTATCTATAGTGTTATTTTGAATCTGATTTAAAAACATCTTTGAATCAAAATTAACACTTGACATATTTATCAAACTCATTATTTGCACCTCCATATATTACTTTCCTATTTCAAGAGCTTTTGAAATCATATCTTTTTGAGCATTCAAAGTATCAATATTTGATTCATATGCTCTAGATGCAGATATTAAATCTGACATTTCTACTAGCAAATCAACATTTGGATATTCTACATATCCCTCTTCATCTGCATCAGGATTATTTGGTTCATATACCTTTCTAAGAGGAGATTTATCTTCTTCTATAGAAACAGCTTTAACTCCTAACATACCTAATTTTTCATCATAGTTTTCTTGAAAACTTGCTATCTTACGAACGTAGGCCCCTCCATTTTCAGTTCTAGTAGTTTTTACATTAGCAACATTCGAAGATATAACATCTATTCTTAATCTTTCGGCAGATAAACCACTAGCGCTTATTCTCATTCCATTAAAAACACTCATTTAATTACCTCCCTGATATTACACTTTTTGTCATAGATAATTTAGTATTTGTCAAACTTACAATTGCATTATATTGAAGGCTTGCAGCAGCTTGATTTACCTTTTCACTTTCTAAGTCAACATTATTTCCGTCTTCCCTTACTACGGAATCTTTATCAACTTTTACCTCAATTTTCGCATTATCCATTTCATTTTTTAAACTGTCCTCAAAAGTAACATACTTTCTTTTATAATTCGGGGTATTTATATTTACAATGTTGTTTGCTATAGTTCTATTTCTTAGTTCTGTAGCATCTAACCCCATTTTCATTAATCCATATATATCCATAGTCCATCTCCTACAAAAACTTTTTATAATATTTTATTTAAATTTTAAATTTCCTATCGACCTATTATACTACTTTTCTCGACATTTTTCTACGTTTTTCGTTTTTTTCATATATTTCCATATATTTTTCGACATTCTTTTGCATAACTTTTATATGTATTCATTTTTATAAGTTGTATAATTTTGTATTTTAAATAAAAAAAGAAAATAGCCATTTTAAATTTACATAAAATGACTATTTCCTTTAATATATAAAAATTATATTTATTTTTACATTAATAGTAATTAATTTAAATTAAAATAAATTATAAATCTCAAGCCTTTTATAATTTATTTTAATTTTATGCTTCTAAATTTAGAATTTATATTGCAATATTAATTAGAATTCCAGTTTCAATATTATTTTCTATAGATATAAATCCTAATTCTTCATTTATAAAATCTTTATGTATAGAATCTTTATTAGAATATAGTTTTGATACAGCCTTATCAACACTATCTTCTAAAATCATAAGTTTTGTTTTATATATAGATATCTTATTTTTTACTTGATCTATTTTCTTAAGTGTTTCTTCTATTATTGATATTATTCTCTCATCTTCTAGTTTATTATCAGTATTTTTGCTATTAATTTCTTCGTATGATTTAAAATTTAATTCATCTTCTTTTTTAGCTAGTTGTTTTATTTTTACTTTTATATTTGATGATTCTTTTTTTTCATCTTTTATATTTTCTGAGTATATATTTTTTGCATCTTGTAAAGTTTTTTCCATTTCTTCAATTTTAGCTTCTTGAATTTGTATATCTGATATACGACTTTGTAGTTCTCTTTGATTATAATTCATTATATTAACTTTTCTTTTTATTTTATTTATATTGTTTAATGAATTATTATCTTTATTGTATGTTTTTGCATTTTGTTGTTTTTGTATATTCATATTATTTAAGTTTATATTAACATATAAACTTAATTCCTGTAATTTATTTTCATTATTTACATTCATTCTTCTCTCCCATATATTACAAGCTTCATTTGATTTGATTTTTTTAAATACAATTGAACTAAAAACCTATAGTTGATAGTTTGTATTATTATTTAATCATCACAAAAATATAACACCAAATTTTACTACTATATATAATAAATATAATAAGTTTCACTATGGTTTTTATATCTAAGATCCTTGAAATTTATATTCTTTATTATATTTACTATAGTATAAAGCTTATATTTTTAATTTCAAATACAAAAATCATATTTTTACGATAAATTTTCTTAATAATCCATTGATATTTTAATTAGTTCCTCTTTACCAAAGCCAATAAAATTGGCTTATTAATTAACATATCTAAAAAAATGCCATTTACTTTTTTATTTTTTTTTATACTTATTTTTATATTTTTTATACAATCATATTCATTTAAAATATAACTATCTATTGTAGATTTCATATAAAATTCCTCTATACATTTTATAAAGTTTAACTTGGACCTATTATCAAGATCTTTTTCTTTAGCTATATATAAATCATATAATTCATTGGCGCACATATAATGTGCAACTATATTATTTTTAGTCTTACAACTTGTCATTATAGAATCATTTCTTACTCTTCTATTAAATAATTTTTTATCTACATATTTTACCCTATTCGCACATATATAGCTATTTACAGTTTTTATTACATCTTCATATATTAAATTATCTCTATATTTTATTTTAAATTTATTTAAAAAATCCTTATTAAAAAAATTTAAGCATGATTCATAATACATACCATGAGTTTCCATCATTTTATTAAATAAAATTTTACCACTACATATTTTCGAATCTAAAATATCACTTCTATCAATTTCACGTAAGTCATAACTACTATATCCATCCTCATAAAGTACATTACTATCAAATGTTATAAAATCCAATTTGTTAATTTCACACTCTTTAAAGCATATCTCCATTGCATTAAGTTCTATATAGTCATCGCTATCTAAAAAATAAATATATTTTCCTGATACCCTTTTCATACCTATATTTCTTGCAAATCCTGGACCTTTGTTCTCTTGATCGATTATTATTATATTATTATACTTTTTTTCATATTCTTTTAAAATATTTAAACTATTATCTGTTGAACCATCATTTATACATATAACTTCTATTTTATCTAGAGTTTGATTTACTACACTTTCTAAACATTGCTTTAAATATTTTTCTACATTGTATACGGGTATAACTATACTTACGTTTATCAAAAAAAACACCTCTCTTTATTACTTATAAATCTCCATTAATTCTTTATAAAAATTATAAAATTTTTCATAATTTTCATTTCTATTTGCATATAACAAGTATGCTATATTTCTATTTACTAGAGGTGAGTTTATAAATTTTGATTCACTATTTTGTATATCATTATATTTATTTAAGGAAAGATCAAATTCATTAAGTTCAAAATAATAAAGTGCCCTTTTATAATTAATCTCATCATGTAACTGTAATTCTGCCATTTTATAATTATTTGTAGTTATATTAACTATAAAACTTATTAAGTCAGTATTTTTTATAGAATTTAGATATAAAATTTCAGCTTTATATATATCCTCTATATATTCACTATTTATAACATGTATTATTAAATTATTATAATCTTTTGTTTGATTAAGTAAAGTTATATATAATAAATATGACTCTTCTGTTTTATATTCATCATTTATCGTTTTAGCTATTTTTATACTATTATTTAAATTATTACTTTCTGCTGCTATTAAATACAATGATTTTATATATATATCATCTAAATTCTTTGAATATTCTCTTAATTTATCTTCAAATCCTCTTTCGTAGTCTTTTCCTATATTTTGAAGTATATAATCTATGGTAAATTCATTTCCTATATTTTCATCTATAAGATATACATTATTTCTTCTTTCAATAATCTTTTTTGCATTATATACACTTATATCACTTGTAAATATAAATTCGCAAGTATTACAAACTTCCTTTTCAAGATACATGTCTATATTGTGATTTAAATAATTACTTTTATCGGTATAATAATTTTTATTTTGATAATATGCTATTTGGGCACTATTTTTAAAATTATTTATATAATCTATTTTATCTATATCTTTAAATATTATTATACAATTTTTATTTCTTCTAACTAAATAGCCTAAAATATCTTTTGATTTTTTTGAATTAACTTCATAATTTATTATTCCATTTTCTTCATAATTATTTTCATGTTCTAAATTATCATTTTCTATTAAAGCTATTACTCTATTTTCACCTTTAAAATTCATACTTTCTTCTTTCGTTAATCCAAAAGTTATTAAAGTATGTGATATTTTATCTTGTAATTTATCTATTATATCGGTTACTTCTATTATTAAATCTTTATCATCAGTATTATTAATACATCTTTTATAATATTCTAAGGCTTCATCAGTATTTCCCACTACCAAATTTAAATATGCTATATTATAAAGTAAATCTGAATTTGTATTATCTATATTAAGCCCTTTAGTAAATTTTTCAAATGCATCTTCTATGTTATTTTCATTTAATGAAATTATTCCTGCAATTGAATAATAACTAGCATCTTTACCAGATATCTCTTTATATTTATAAAGTAATTCCTTAGCTTTTTCTAAATTTCCTTGTGAAATCATGTCTTCTATACTTAATTTTATTTCATTCTTTTTATCATTTTTATTAAAGCTGCTATTATGATAATTAGTTATATCCTTCTGTAAGAAATATTCAAATATTAATTTTTCCAATTCTTGTTCTTGACTTAATACTAATTCTCTTATTTTATTTAATGTAATCATATATGCTCTCCTTACAATACTCATCTATTACTTTAAAACTAATTTTATAGTTCTAGTATAAAAATTTAATCATATTTTATAATAAATACATCAGATATAAAATTAAAGTACATTATACTATTATTTTATACCTTAGTTTATAATAGAAAAATACTCATATTCAAATATTCATTATCATCAAAACATATTGTTCGCATATTATATTTATTTCAAACTATAATATAAAGATAATTTATTTGCATAAATATCTGTACTTATGTCAACTATATCAGTATTATTATTTAAAAATTCTACAACTTCTTTTCTTATATTTTTCTCTTTCAAAAAGTCACATCTGCTTAAAGTACTTTTTGCATGTAAATTTACATGTTGATAGAGTGTATTTCCAACTTCTGTATTTATATCATAATTATAAATACAATATATTTTGTATAATTCTTTAAATACTTCAAAGTTTCCATATATATGTTTTTTATTAAAATTTGATGTCATTATAGAATTATTCCTAATTCTTCTATTAAAAAATTTTTTATCTATATATTTAATTTTTTTTGCCTTTAATAGACAATGACATGTATGAATCTCATCTTCATGGTATATTCCTTCTACAAAGAATAACTTATTTTTTCGTATAAATTCAGTATTATAAAAATTTAGCCAAACAGGTGCCTTATATCCACCACTCTTGTTAGATACTACATAAAACTCTTCACCTGTTAACATATATTTAGGTAGTAAATCGCGCCTATCATAATCCTCATTTATATCGTTACCTACATAATCTTTATCTAAAAAACATATTGCATCAAAAGTTACCATATCTAAATTGTATTTTTCACATTCTTTGTAACAAAGTTCCATAGAATTAGTATCTATAAAGTCATCACTATCTAAAAAGTATATATATTTACCTTTTGCTTTTCTTATACCCACATTTCTACTTGCGCTTAAACCTTTATTTTCTTGACTTATAACTATTATGTTGCTATATTTTTTTTCATATTTTTTTAATATTTCTAAGCTAGAATCAGTAGAACCATCATTTATACAAATAATCTCAATATCATTTAATGATTGTTTTATAGCACTTTCTATACATTGTTCTAAATACTTTTCCACATTGTATACTGGAATAACTATACTGACTTTAATTATAATGTCCACCTTCTTTCTATAAATAACTCACTTTGCATGAGCTATGGGCTTGCTAAATATTTAATACTTCCAATGACTTTGTTCGTTACTTGAAGTCTTATATATATATAATTTTTTTTACACATTATTTTTTATTTTTAAAATTATTTCCTCTACTGAGTTAGGGAAAAATACGCCTAGTTTACCAAATGCAGTATATAAATCATCTTTATTTTTATTTATTAAATTTTGAATACATATTGCATTTTTAGGACCTAGTATTTTACAAAATGTAATTATCGATGTTGATCTTAATGATATTAAAATTATATTTTTATCCTTAAAAAATGCTTCCATAGGTATGTTTTTATCTAATAAAAACATATTATCGTTGTTTAATATAAATTCATTTAAGTATTCATTATTTTCTCTAGGATGATATTTTATATAAATATTATGATTTAATTTTGTTGCATATTTAGATATTTTCTCAATAATATTTATATAATCATGTAAATTGTATTCATTAATTTCATCAAAAAAACTGCTATGCTCTAAAGCTATAAGTATACTATTATTTTTAATTTCATAAATTTTATTAGAGTATAATATAGTTATGGAATCATTTAATAAATTTTCTTCTATTTTATTATTTTTCTTATTATCTTTTAATTTATCTACTATTAAATTTGGATATAAAAAATATCTTTCTTTTATACAACTATACATTCCTAATAAATCAATATCTTCTATATTCATATTTAATTCTTCAGAAAAAGTATTAGCTAAATGGATTCCCATACCAAACTTATGGTTAACTATGTTACAATAATTAGCCATTCCATCTTCAACATATATTATCTTTCCATCTGTATTTAATCTTGTGGTTAAGATATACTGAGTTTTTACTTCAGATTCATTATTTACAAATATATTTTCATACTTATTATTTTCTAACAACTCATTTATATAAGTTAACTCTTCTATATAAGTTGTATCCTTTGGCAAATCAATCATATAAATTTTTTTGAAAATATATTTTAATTTTTTTATTAAATCATCACTTATATCAAATGTTTTATTTATAAAAATATGGTTATCAAATATTTTGTATTCATTACTAGTACATAAACTAACAGCTAATAATATATGATACAGTGTATGAACTATAAATAAATTTTTAGTATTATCCTTTTTTAGATTATTTAAATAATATAATTTAGGTGATTCTAATTGAATCCTTAAATCAATTGGAATATCTAAAATTACCTTTTTTATTTCATTAACAAAATATTTTCTTTCATTATATAAATTATAACTATCCATAAAATTTAAAATGTCATAAATATAGATAATAAAAGATTTATTTTTAAAGTTCTGTCTATTATTATTTATAAATATTTTTGTGAATGTTTCAAATATCTTTCCCCCTATAAGAATATTATCTTCTATTGTATTTTTATTTTTGATATATTTTATCTTACTAGCAAAATATATACTTTTTATGATTTGTAAGTAATCAAATTCCAATATATTTTTATCAAAAAATAAATCTAAATCTAATAAAAATTTATTTTTGTATATATATATTTGTCTATCTGTGCATATTTCTTTTTTATTTTCTAAATCTAAAATTAATATGTCTTCATTATCTGTGTAAATTTTACTAATATCATTTATTTCTTTTATATTATTTATATCTAAAAATGTTATATATTTACACAATTTTAAACTAATAATAAAATTTTTTATAAACCCATAATTATAATTTTTATATTTTACAACTTTTATATTTTCATATTCACCATATGATTCATATACTAAATTTTGATTGCATTTAGAATCATAACTAACAAATATAATGTTTATTTTTTTATTTATTTTACTCAAGATATAATTTATATTTTTATTTATTTCTTCATATAAATTACCAGTTTTTATAACTATATTTATTTCCATATAAGCTACCTCTTCTAAATTTCATAATAATCCTAAAATTCTTAACCTTTATCAATTCTAAATATTTTAATAAACTTATAGTAATCTATTTATAAATTTTATTTAATTTCATATACAGCCGTTTTAAGATTATTATCACGGTAATACAAACTTATGAACTATCTTTTACTTTTAGATATTACACTTAATGCAACAATTTATCTATTTAAAAATTTTAGTCTTTGTTGTGAATCAAACATTATATCTTTATCTTCACAATTATATATTATTTTTTTATAAAAACTTGTTGCTTCATTTATTTCTCCTATGGATTCTTTTAGATATGCTATATTAAACATAGTATTATAGTTGACTTCTAGAAGGGTAGCTTCTTTAAATAATAATTCCGCTTCTTTAAAGTTTTCATTGTGCATAGCTATAATCCCCTTCATATTTAATATATCATTATCTTTACTAAACATAGTTTCATACTCTGTTATCATCGACGTAGCTTCATCCAAGTTATTAGACTTTATGCTATTTTCAACAATAGATTTGTATTGTTTTTTTAATGTTTTTAATTCTTCGCTTTCCTCAAATTCAGATTCAAATTTATTTATTAATATTTCTATACCATCATTATATTCTCTATAATTATTTAATAATTTTTTCATATTATTTATATATTTTAATAAATCTTTATTTTTATTTTTTTCTAAAATATTAACTTTCACTATAAATATATCATCTTTATCCTTAAGTATATTTAAAAGTTCTTCATCAGATAAATCTTGATTATATATATTTTTTATATAATCATAGCTATACTTTACATATAATAAAAATAATTTCTCATATTTATCATTTTTTAAATTTCCATATTTTAATAAGGCTTTAGATAAATTAGAATATATGCTTAACTTTTTATTATCTAAAGTATTCTTTAATGAAATTAAGTAATTATAAAGTTTTAATATAAATTCTTTCTTATTTACAATTAAGTAAGTTATATATTTTTCAACTTTAAAATAACTTATATTTATTAAGATTTCTTCTATTTTAAAACCATCCCTTAATGCATAATATAGTACTTCTCCATAATAAATATCATCTTCTTTTAATAAAATTTCTTTATAATTTGATAATGATATTTTTTTACCTAATCTTAAACTATTTAAAATACCATAATTACCTTCTATATTTGAAAATATTTTATAAATATTTTCTTTTTCTTCTTCTTTTAATGTCTTCAAAAATTCCTCTAAGTGATATTTAAAATCACTTTTACTGTAGTTAAATTTAGGGTATTTATTATAAAGTTCAAGTATTTTTTCCTCACTATTTAATTTATATAAAGCTTTAAAAACTATATAATAAACATTTTTTATAGCTTCTTCACTTAAATCATCTAAACTTCTTACTATCTTATCATACATTTCTAATTTATCATAAAGCTCTATAATTACAGATTTTACAAGTTCTTTATTTTCACCCGTTTCTAAAACAGCCTCCATATTATTAGCTTGTGTTGATATATTATAGTTATCTAAAAGATATAAATATCTTTCATAATTTTTAATACTTTCTTTATATTTGCCTAAATTATTTTGACTTGTAGCTAAATAATAGTATACATCTATATTTTTTTTATCATTTTTTATATATTTTATACATAAATTCTCACATTTTATATATAACTTCAATGCTACATACAATCTAAGTAAAGTGCCTATTACAAATAAAGGAATTTTATCTTGTTTATTATATAAATCATATGACTTTTCTATATAATAAAGTGCTTCATTAATTTTTAAATCCGAAATATAAGTTTTACCTAATTGATAATTATTATATGGATTATTTGGATTTTTTTGCATCTCTTCTAATAGTAACTTCATATTTCTTTCAGTTTTTTTTTCTCTAATCTCCTCATCACCATACATATACCCATAGTGATAAAAAGATGCTATATCATTATATACAGGCCCCTTATATTTTGGTTGTTCGTGTATTGCGCCATCATATCTAAAACCATCTACATTTTTAAAAATTCTAAGAATAGATGCTAAACTATATTTGTTATTATTTTCATCAAAAGTGTTTTTTAACTCTATTGTTGCACAGTTGAACTTTGTGTGGTTATCTGAATTAAAAAACTCTTTTAATTTATCATAATTAATTAATTCTTCATCTGCATCTAATATTAAAATCCAATCCCCACTTGCATAGCTTATAGATATATTTCTCATATCTGCAAAATTATCATTCCACTTTGAAAAATAAACTTTATCAGTATATTTTTTAGCTATTTCTACAGTACTATCAGTTGACCCTGTATCTAGTATTATAAGTTCAGTATTTATATCCTTTCTTAAATCATTTAATGCATATAGTGTTTTATCTAAATATCTTTCTTCATTTTTTACCATCATTACAATACTTAATAACATATTTCTTCTCCTTATAGTTATCAAATTTAAAAATAAAGAGTAAAGCATATGCTTTACCCCTTAGTTTTAAATTTAATATTATCTTAATAATTGAGAAACAGATTCTGGTTGTTGCTTAGCTTGAGAAACCATAGCTTGTGATGCTTGATTTAATATGTTTAATTTAGATAATGTAACCATTTCTTTAGCAACATCTACATCTCTTATTCTTGACTCTGCAGCAGTTAAGTTTTCAGTACTTGTAGTTAAGTTATTTGCAGTATATTCTAATCTATTTTGCATAGCACCTAATTCTGATCTTGCAGCATTTATTGATTCTAATGCAGCATCTACTTTTGTAACAAAACTTTGTGCATCAGTAGAACTTGAAACACTAATTGTTGATAAACCATTTGCTATACCTGATAAATTTGCAGTTGTTATTTTTCTTGTTTCTGAATTAGCTCCAGCTTGGATAGTAAATGATGCTCCAGCTTTATTTAATAATTCTTTTCCATTAAATTTAGTTTCTGTTGCTATTTTACTCATTTCATCTTGTAATTGTTTTAATTCTTCTTTTACTTTAGTTCTATCTTCATTAGATAATGTGTCGTTACCAGCTTGTACTCCTAACTCTCTCATTCTTTGAGCTATGTTTCCAGCTTCTTCTAAAGCACCTTCAGCAGTTTGAACCATAGATATACCATCTTGTACGTTTCTTTCAGCTTGTTCCATACCTCTTATTTGAGCTCTCATTTTTTCTGAAACAGCTAGTCCTGCAGCATCATCTCCAGCTTTAGTTATTCTTAAACCTGTAGATAATTTTTCCATAGAAGATCCTGCTAATGCAGTATTTTTAGACATTTGGTTTGTTGCTATCATAGCATTTAAGTTTGTATTTATTCTCATTTGTGTACTCTCCTTAGTTTTTAATTTTTGACATCCTTGTCATTTTATTTTAAATACTTGGCCAAGTATTTCTTATAATATATATATACGGTATATTTTTTTAATACTTTATACTTTTGCATTAAAAATATTTATTTTTTGTTGGTTATTATTTATATAAGTATTATTAGTTATTGTAGAAAGCTTTTGTTTTTGTATTTCTAGTTTTATTTTAATCATATTTTGATTTAATAAATTTTTTATAGTTCTGTCTAAATCAATTATTCCAATATTAATCATTAAATCCTTAAAATTTTTATTATTTTTTTCTTCTTGTAAGATTTTTTCTCTTTTTTCAAAAAGAATTTCTAATTCTTCTATTTTATCATCTTTTAAACACTGTATAATTTCTAAAGTTATTTTTTTATATAATTTTATATTATCCATAGTTTATCTCTTTCTACTATGCTTGTGCAAAGTAATTCATTTGTGAATTAAGCTTGTTCATTTGTGATTCTAGATTACCAAATTTTAAGTATAACTTGTCTTCTTTGTCATGCATTTTACTTTTAAGATTTTTTATAATATCTGCTTGTCTTTTTAATTGTTCTGAGTAAAAGTTGTTTGCTACAGATGCAGTTTTTTCAAGTCCAGCTTTTTGGGCAAATACAGATGAAGCCCCTCCAACATAATTTTTTACAGTTGATTTCATCTTTTCCATCATACTATTTGAACCACCTGCAAAAGCTTTATAAACCTTTTGTGAATCATTTTCAAGTGCTTCTGTAAATTTAGATTCATCTAAAGATATTTGACCTCTTTTATTATAATCTTCAGCAGTTGAAATCCCCATTTCATTAAGAATATTCATTTTGTCTCCAAATATAGCATTTTGCATTGAATCCATGAATCTTCTCATTTCAGAGTCATTTCTAAGTATTCCTTGCTTTGCTTTTTTCTCCCAGTCTTTAATTTCATCTTCACTCATTTCTTCTTTTTGAGCTTCTGTTAAAGGTGAATAGTCAGAGTCTTTTTTCTCTGTTACAAGGTCATATATTTTGTCCATGATTTTATTGTAATCATCTACAAAAGTTTTCATCTTTTGTACTACACTACTTGCATCTTGTTTAGATGTTATTTCAGCACTACCTGTTGAATTAACAGTGTATTTTATATTATCTATAGTAAATGTATTACTTTCTTGGCTAAGAATTTTTTTAAACGTTCCATCTTTTGATGATACTTCT
>NZ_CATXCO010000010.1:0-31184 GCF_958366745.1 uncultured Romboutsia sp. | reverse complement strand
GCTCTTTGTTTAAACTTTATATCATAACTCATATTATATTTGTTAACTTATTTAACAATTTTCGACAATAAACGATAGGAATATACAAAAAGGTATATTATATGTTATAATACTGTAATAATGTTTTAATACCATTAAGATAGAAAGTAATATTTATAGATATTAATTAGTAAATAGATTAGATTATCAAACGAATATATTTAAAACTAAATATAGATTTTCTCATGGCATACCGAAGATTCGATAATATTTGGTATGCCATAAATAAAAATTTAATGAAAGGAGGACAAAACTTTTTATGAAAAGAAAATTAATTTCTTATATTTGTTTGGTAGCTATTTTTATGGAAACTATTCCAGTAAATGCATTATCTAATATTACTTCAGAAATTGTGCCAATAGAAAGTTCAGAAGAAACTAAATCTGAAGAAGAATCTACTGAACAAAAAGATGAAAAGACTGAAGAAAAAGAAGACAAACAAAAAGAAGAAAGTAAATCTAAGCTAGAAGATAATGTATTTAATATGTATATACTAGATAAAATAGAAAATGAATTAGGATTTTCTATAGGCTTTGATGAAAAAGAAAAGAAGTTTAAATTAAGTAATCAAAGCGAAAAACAATTATCTAAAACAAATCTAGATAGCATAATATATAAAATTAATATATATGATAAAGAAAATAAAGAAAAATTAAATATAGAGCTTCTAGGCAAAGATACTGGAAATTCTGAAAAACTAAATATACTTAAAGATACTAAGTATGAAACTGGTGATACCATAAAAATAGCTTCTTTTGACCCTAAGAAAGGCATTAAAATTTTAGGAGAAATCAAAGGAGATATAAACAAAGAAAAACAAACAGATAAAGAAAATGAAAAGGTAGAAGATTATTCTGACGGTGTTGATAATCTTGATTATATTGAAAATGTAAGATTTAAAATAACTGAAACTAATCTTGAGACTGTCTATAATAATGCACCAGTATTTGAAGGATTAACAGACTTATTAGATGTAGAAGATCCATCTGTAGATGTTCTTCAAGGTATAAAAGTTACTGATGATCACGATGGTGTAATTGATAACTCTAAGATAGTAGTATCAGTTCAGGAAAAAACTGAATCTTCGGCTATATTAAACTATACAGTAGAAGATAGTTGGGGAAGAAGTATAACTGCTACAAGAAATATTGCAGCTAAAGATAGTCAAGATGCAGTCAGTATAGAAGAAAATCAAAGAACATCAAATGAGAATGAATTAGCAAATAATGTAATTACTGTAGATGGTATACCATACTTTGGAACTAATATAGAAAGATTTAAAATAAAATTTGACCTTTCAACTAAATCAATTAAGGTAACTGACCAAGATGGAAGGATGTTAACTAACTCTTCAAAAGAAGAGTACTTTAAATTTGTTCTATATGATAAGGATATGAATGAAAAAGTATCAGCTACACTACTAGGTTCAGATAAAAGTGACTCTGAAAATCTAGATGCTATAAACAATTACCTTTTTGAAGAAGGTGATTATATAGGTATATGGCATGCAGAATCTGATAAAAAGCTTAAAATTGCAGGGACTATAAAAGGTACTACTAAGAACTCGAATCCTAAAGAAGCTGTGGTAAATGATACAGTTAAAGACTATGCTAATGGAGTACCTCAAGCTACTATTTCAGAGCGTAGATTTAGAATAAAAAATACTGGTCTTGAAGAGGTAAACAATGATGCACCAGTAATAGGAGATCTTGAGTCACTTACAGTACCTAGAGGTTCTGATGAAGACATTTTATCAGGTGTAAAAGAAAAAATAAATGATGACTTTGATGAGTTTAATGATAGTAATATAGAAGATGGATATGTATCTATAAAACATTCTTCATTTGACAATACAAAGGTTGGAGATCAAACAGTAACATACACTGCTACTGATAAATGGGGAAGATCTAGTACAAAGGATAGAATTATAACAGTTACATCAACAAATCCACTTGATACAACTTATATTGATTTTATGGATCCTAATAATTCAAAGGAGCGTCTATTTAGGATAGGATTAGACACAGTTGAAAAAACTTTAATAGTTGATGGTTTAGAGAATTTGTCAGATAAAGCAATAGATGAAACTAAATCATCACCAATATTTAAGTTGAAAGTGTATTCAAACAATGGAATACTTCAAAAAACTTTAAATATAAAGGGTAGCGATAAGCTAAGAACTATATTAAAAAGAATAAATGGATATAAATATACTGAAGGTGACCGTATAGAACTTTGGTCTACTACACCTGAAAATATAAGAATAACTGGAAAGTTAGTAGAAAAAAATAAAAACTATACTGAAGGAAGTTCTACTGAAGAAACTAATGAAAAGTATATTGATTATGAAGTAAATGAAAGTACTAACAGTGATGTGTACAAAGAAGACTATACTAATGGTATAAATAATCCCGATTACATGAAAAATGTAAGATTTGAGATAGGTAAATCTGAATTAATATATATCTACAACCAAGCTCCTCAATTCAAGATAACTAAAGATTTAATAGTCAAAAGAAATGGAGAAGTTGATTTAACGGATGGTATAAGCGTAACGGATGACCATGATAGTGAAATAAATAAAACTATGACTCATGGTACTATTGACACTAGTACTATCGGAAAAAAATATGTTGAATATAAGGCTGTAGATAGTTGGGGTAGAAGTACAATTATAAAAAGAGAAATTACTGTATATCCATACAATAATTTAGAATACAACTACATTACATTAAAAAATAATCAAACTGGAAAAACAATTTTATCTATAAGGTTTGATGATAATAGTAAAACTTTTAATGTATATAAATCAGATGCAAGTAATATACCAAGTAATTTAGATAGTAATAATACATTACTAGAAATAAAGCTTATTAAAAAGAATAGAAATCTTATTTCAAGACTTTTTAAATCAAGTGAAAGTGAAAATGAAAAAACGATCACGATTACAAAACAAGATTTAATTAGTAATAACATAGAAAGTAAATTTAGTAATGTAGTATATGCTCATGGTGATTATTTATCACTTAAGCCATATGATTATTCCAAAGGGCTTACTATATCAGCAAAATCTAAAAATCCATTTAGTGGAGAAGAAAAAGATGACAAAATGAAAAAGTCAGATATTCTATTTGATGGATATGAAGATGAAGATGAAATGGAAAACTCAAGATTTGAAATACATCCAGAAGGTTTAGAAATGATTTATAATGAAGCTTTAAAAATTCATGGAATAGATAGCACCTTATACTTATATAAAGGTGATAAATTAACTTTAGAAAAGGCTAGGGAAGGTATAAGTGCAACTGATGACTTAGATGGTAATATCTCAAAAGATCAGATAGATGTTAAATATTTTAATTATAATGGACAAACACAAGATCTAAGTCATGCAGATACTAATAGTATTGGTGAATTTTTATTAGCATATATAGCAACTGACTCTTGGGGTAAAAGTGTACTTGTAACAAGAACAGTATCTATAATTTCTAAATCTGTATCAAATGATATTGAGTTTTATGATAAGAGTGGAAATAATAAGCTATTCTCTTTTAAATATAACCCAAAAATAAATGAATTTAATGTTACTAAAGGAATAGAAAATATACCAAATAACCCTCCTACAGAAACTGAACCAGAGAGACCAGAGCCAGAACAGCCAGGTGAATCACAAGAACCAGAAAATGGTGTTCAGAACCCTTCACAAGATGAAGAGTTAGCTCAAAGTTATACTACAGAATCAAATCCAGGTTCAGAAGGAGAAGTAGATGGTGATGGATCAGATTCTACAACAGATACAGAGCAACCACCATCAGATGATGAAGTTACAGAGGAACCTGATCTAGATATTGATTCAGATATGCAAGTAACACCAGAAGAATCAAAGCCAGAAATCATATTTAGATTAAAGGTATTTAATACTAAAGGTAAACTTGTAGGAACTGTTGAATTATCAGATGATGAAGAGTTTAATAATGAAGAATTAAAAAAGCTTAATGATATAGGTATTTATGATGATTATTACTTTAGTGTATGGAGTAAAACTCCATCAAGAATTAAGATTAAAGGTAATATATCTAATACTGATAAATTAGGCGAATCTGGAAGTGAAAATGAAAACTATTCAGATGGTATAGATAATGAAGACCATATGAATAATGTAAGGTTTAAATTAAGTACTGACGGATTAGAGGCAGTATATAATAAAGCACCTAAAATAATCATAAAGTCTAAGGAAGTACTTACACAGTATGCAGGAGATACTATTGATTATACTCAAGGTGTAGAGGTTATAGATGACCATGATGAAACTATTCCTATTGAAAATATAAAAGTCAGTTTTGGGAAAAAAGATAATGATGAAGAAAAGACTGAAAATGACCTAATAATAGGAACAAATATTATTAATCTAAGTGTAGAAGATAGTTGGGGTAGAGAATCTACTATAACTAGAAAGTTAGTAATAACTAATGGTATAGATAAAAATAGAATAAGCTTTAAGGGTACAGATGGAGAAGTTATAGGTATTGGATTTGATCATGCTAATAATAGATTAGTAATATCTAATGAGAATAAAGCATTTGGAGAAGGAAATGTTTCTGGATATGTACGTATAGCTATAAAAAGAGATGAAAATACTTATGCTGTTGGACCAGTAGGATTTAATGTTAGTGAGGATTTTAGTAATAAAAGTGTATCAAATAAACTACAACCATTAAGAAATTATCAACTTAACTATGGAGATAAACTTGAAATTTATCATGGACATCCAATTAGGTTTTTGATAAATGGAAAGGTAATTGATGCAAGAGAAGATTATGAAGATGGAGTTGATAACCCAGAAAACTTAATCAACACTACATTTGAGATTACAAAAAGTGGATTAAAAGCAATATATACGAATCCAGATACAAGTAATATTACTGAGAATAAGGTTGTATTTGGACCTATGGCACCAGAAAAATTCCCTGTAAAGATACAGATTGATTTTAGTGAAAGGAAATTTAAGGTCTTAGAAAGAACAACCACTAAATTTTTAAATGGTGATAATGATAATGTATATAGGATGGTTCTTATTGGTTCAGATGGGAGAATTAAAAGAGATTCATCTTTTAGTGGGGATAGGTATGCCGATACTATTAATGAGAGCGAGTTTTGGCATAATCAAAGGTTTAATTATAATGACTGTTTATATATATGGCACAAAGATCCAAAGAGATCTATTATAAAAGGTAACATAATAAATAAACGAGAAGATTATGAAGATGGTGTTGATAATCCTGATAATATGAACAATGTTGTATTTAAATTAACTAGGGAAGGTGTAGAAGCAGTGTATAATGAAGCACCTGTATTTGAAGGTGTAGAAAATACAGATGTATATAAAGGTGAAACATTTAATCCATTACAAGGTGTAAAAGTTACAGACGACTTTGATACAGATCATTTAAGTTCTATAACTGTTGGTATTAATGGACAAACAACTAGAGTAACAACTACATCAAATGGTACAGTGTTAACTCCTAACTCTATATCTTTTGATACATCAACACCAGGAGAAAAAACCATCACCTATACTGCAATAGACCGCTGGGGTAAAACTAAAACAGTTGAAAGAAAAGTAACTGTAAGACCTAATTTATATAAAAATGTATTCAAGGTGTATGCTGATACTATTCAATCAGAAATACCTGAGGAAAATATTGTATCCGAATCAGAGAGTACAGAAGATGATAGAACACCTTTATTTGAAATAGGATTTGATAGTGTTACTGGAAGATATAGGGTATTTAATCAAACAAATGATAGAATAGCACCTAATAATCCATCTGAAATGGTATTTGGGATACAAATAATAGGTTCAAATAAAGAATTAAAGAATGAAATTACTTTAACAGGTAATGATAGAGGTAACTCTCCTAAGTTAGATGAACTTAATAATACTGAATATGGAGAAGGTGATATTATAAGGGTTTACAGAAGTGACCTTAATAGTATAAAAATTATAGGTACTGTAACTGGAGATATACCTCATAAAGAAGATATATCAGATGAAATCAAGAAGTTTGATTATATGACAAATACTGGATTTAAGATAAGTAATGATGGTTTAGAAGCAGTATACAATGCAGCACCTGATATAAATGGTAATATAGAAGATAAAACTATAAGTAAAGGTTCTAATATAAATCTTTTAGAAGGATTAACAGCTAGTGATGACCATGATACACAATTATCAAAACGTAATATTAAAGTTTATGTAGATGAGAGTTTAGTAAATGGTAATTCTGTAGAAAATAGTGCAAATTATACTTTTGATAGTATTGGAAAATACACTGTTCATTATTATATAAATGATAGTTGGGGAAGAGCTACAATTCGTGAGCAAACTATAACTGTAGAATCTAAGGTTAGGGAGAATGAAATTGAAGTTTATGGACCTAATCAAGATTTAGCATTTAAAGTAACATTTAATACAACTAATAATCAAATTGTATTAAAAGCTAATGAAACTCCAACTGCTAGTGGTTCATCGACTTCTCAAGATAGATATTTTGAAATGGTTGTAAGAAATATAAAAGGTGAAGAAAAGTACAGAGTTACTTTAAATGGAGATAGAGCTCATGATACAGAACAACTAGCAAAAATCCATGAAGCAGCTTTTAATAAGTATGACACTATAAGCCTTTATGGAAAAACTGAAAATACAGTTAAGATAATAGGTGGTGTTATACAAGAATCTAACAAGAACACTAAAATAAATAATAACAACTATGAAAATGGATTTGGAGAAATTAGTAGATATCCTTTAGTTAGATTTAAAATAACTGATGATGGTTTAAAAGAAATTACTCAAAAAGAAATGCTAATCTCTGGATTAGATAATAAAACTATAAAAAGAGGAGAAGAAGTAGACTATCTATCAGGAGTACTTGTAAATTTACAAGATATTAATAATGAAGATTATAAAATTACGGTAAATGAAGAAGATAAAAGGAATTTAAATAATTTAAAAGAAGGCAACTATCATGTAAGATATACTATAAGCAACAGCTGGGGAACTCAAAAAGAGCAAACTAGAACTATAACTGTTGAGCCTAGAACAAAACTAGAAGAAAACAAACTAAGTGTAAAAAATAACAATGATGAAGTTATTATGATAATAGGATTTGACTCAATACAAAGAAAGCTTAGAGTAATAGATTATACACCAAACTCAACTATTGATTCAAATAATGGAAAATTAGCATTTGTTATAAATGCATATGATTCACTTGGAAACACTATAGGTACTATAGAGTTAAAAGGTACTGAAATAATAAGTGAAGATATAGTAACTAGATTAAATAACTTCCCATATGTAGAAGGATATAGACTTAGTATATGGGCAAAAGATGAAAGTAAGCACTTAGTATTAGATGGAGATGTAAAATCAGGTAATAAAAATACTGAAAAAGCTTTAAAGAGGAATAGCAATATAACTCCTACTGATAAAATGGAAAATGGTAGATTTGAAATTTTAGATGATGGATTAGTATATTATTATAACCAAGCTCCAAAGATACATGGTGGTGATAATGAACTTGTATATTATAAAGGTTCAATATTAACACTTCCAGATGATATATCAGTAACAGATGATTATGACCAAATAAGTGCTAATCAAGTTGTTATAAATGATGATAAGGTTGACTATGATACATTAGGACGACAAGATATAACTTATATAGTAGAAGATAGTTGGGGTAGAGTTACAGAAAAACCTGCCAAAATACATGTAATGTCATCTATTGACAAGAATGAATTTAATATTTTCCCTATGAATGTAAATGATACAGTTGGACAGTATAAAGCTTTTTCTATACAATTTGTAAGGGAAGATGGAAAAAATAAAATTCATATAGGTAATCAGAATTCTTCTTTTGATTTTTATCCAAGTAATTCGGGAAAAAATAAAACTGAAAAAACATTTATGACAATTAGCATATATAATAAAAATAATACATTAAAACAGTCATTTGAACTTTTAGGTAATGAAAATGCTATTAATAGTAATGGCTTAAGGAATTTAAATGGTTATGAATTTGAATTTGGTGATTATATAGCTATAGAAGGTTTAACAGAAGCTAGTAAAAAATGTGCAAGAATAAATGGAACTGTTGTTAATGCAAAAGAAAGTTATGTAAATGGTGTTGAAAATATTGATAATATACAACACGTAAGATTTAAGTTTACAGATGTAGGTTTGGAATCTGTATATAATGAAGCACCTAAAATTACTATTGACAAAACTATAGATTTGAGTACTGTTAAAGGTGATGATATACCTTATATGAGAGGTGTAAAACTTAAAGATGACCATGATAAATTGACACAAGCTAATGTAGAAGTTACATGGAATCCAAATGAAACAACTACTGAAGAATATGAACCATACAATGATGTTATAAAAGGTGTAGCAAAAGTTGGAAAAAATGTACTTCACTATAAAGTTACAGACTCTTGGGGAAGAACTTGTGAAGGTGAAAGAACTATAAATTTATCTAATGGTATATTAGACAATTCAATAGTATTTAAGGGTGGAAGAGATAGAAAAGATTTAATTAAATTTACATTTGTTAAATGTACAGATAATAGAAATAATGGAGTAACCTTAAAAGTAGATATTTTAGATGGTGATACAATTTTTGCTGAAAATGCAATGTCGTATTACTATACAGTAAAAGTAACTATACCTGGTGGAAATTCATATATTAGAAAAATTTATAGTGATTATAGCTATAACAATCAGAATCGAAGAAACGGTCCAGGACATGATCCATTTGGTATTTTTAGGGATCTATATCTTCCATATGGATCAACATTTGAATTTATAGATACAGGACATCCATTTAACCTAAGTATTCATGGTAGGGTTAGAAGTCAAAGAGAAGATTACTCAGATGGAGTTCAAAATCCAGATAACTTAAGAAGTATTAAGTTTATGGTTACTGATAGTGGTTTTAAATCTGTTTATGTAGAAAAAGATGATATAAAAACTAATCAAAATATTATATCAGTAGTATCTACAGAGGGTATTCCTTTACAGCTTAAGATAGACCCAGAAACTAAAAAAATAAGTGGATACAGTAATAGTTCCTCAACTTTTTATTGGGATTTAGGTGAACGTACAAAAGTATTTAATATAACCTTAACTGGTCAAAATGGTGGACAAAAGTTTTCAATTGATGGATATTCACGGGAGAAAGGTAATGCATTTTCTAATACTCATTTTTCTAGACCTAGAGATTACGAAATAGGAGATAAACTTACAATTTGGCACTATACACCAAATAGGGTTTCTATAAAAGGTCCTATAGAGAATCAAAGAGAAGATTATTCTGATGGTATAGATAATGAAAAGAACTTAACAGAAGCTGTATTTACATTAACAGAAAATGGACTAGAAGCTGTATATAAAGAAGCACCAAAAATAACAGGTATAAAAGATACTAAAATTTTAAAAGGTGGAAGTCTTGATTTAGATAATTTAATAGATGAATTAGAGGCTAAAGATACTATAGACGGTAAGTATGAAGATAAAGTTATAATTGGAGATGCTACACAATTTAGGAGTGTTCCAAGTGATATAAGAATAATTGACCCTAAATCTGTAAATACAATTTCTGAAACTACTGCCCGAAGGGGAACTCTATTAATAGACTTAACATCTATTGATACAGATCAAGTTGGTATGTACGAGGTAAGTTATAGAGTAACGAACAGTAATGATCGTACTACTAGAAAATCAAGTACAATAGTTGTATATGATAAACCTACAATAACCGAGAGCAGTTTAAGTAGGATAGAGCTTAACTCTGTAGAACATACAGAAGAAGCTATAATTAATCGTCTAAAAGAAGCTGTAATAGTAAGTGATGATGATGATACACTTTACAAAAAAACAACTAAGTTAGAAGTTTTAAAACAGAATGTAAATCCAAATGAAGAGGGAATCTATAATGTAGACTATAAAGCTACAGATTTATATGGAGAAGAAACTGTGAAAACTATACCTATTCAGGTAAGTAGAACTATAAATGTTTCTGTACCTACAACTATTCCTTTCCAAGTTGTAACAAACTTAAAGGATAAAACTACAGATGAATTTATATCTGGGGTTATGAAGGTTCAAAACAATAATACAAGTGATGTTAATGTATATATACAATCATTTACTAGACAAGAAAGTAGCTTTACGACTAAAACTAGAAGCTACAAAAATCTTGAAATTGTACAACCAAGTGAATTTGAAGATTGGAATAGTTTATCTTCAGAAGATACTATGACAAAAATGGCTCTAGGAATATACAATAAAGAAGGTTTAATTGTAGATAGGAATTTACAATTAACAAAAGAGAGTCCTTTATGGTTATATGAAGATATTAGTAATGTTAAATTAGGAGTTCTAAATAGAGCCCAAAACTTAGCCAATCCTTATACATCTAAATTAAGTTTTACTAGTAAGCATGGTAAAAACTTTATTGGAGGAACTTCTAGAAGTAAGTTTAACTTAGTATTTAGATTTGAGTAAAAAAATAACTACTATATAAGTATATTTAATTCTTATATAGTAGTTATTTAAATTAAAGTTAATTTTTATTAACAATTCTTAATAAAATTATTATAGATTGTAAGTATAAGCGCAACAACTTATGTTTATATTACAGTGAAGACCTCTATAGGTGTTTTATCTAAGACACTTATGGAGGTCTATTATTTATTATATTTACTACAATATCAAGATTATTTCGAGTTATAGTAGAAGAATCAAATCTTTTAGGGTAAAACTCTTTTAATAATACGTTAGCAAATTATTGTAGAGGTAACAAAAAAAATATTTTTACATATCATATATTAATATAACTATAGCTAGGAGGCAAGTTATGAAAATTGGTGATATAGTAACTAGAAAATCATACAACAAAGATATAATATTTAAAATAGTTGGATTTGGTATAGATAATAAAAATGAAAAGATAGCTATTTTAAAAGGTGTAGCATTTAGGGTAATAGCAGATGCATACTTAGAAGACTTAGAAGTTGTAAAAGTATCAGATATAAAACAGATATTAATAGATCCTACAGTAGAAAATTTAATATATAAATCAGTTAGAAGTGCCCAAGATAGAGAAAAGAAAATGAATAGAGCTGTGCCAAAATTACAAGCAAATCCAAATGTTTACGGTATACCAGGAAAGGTACTACAAATAGATGGTGACAAAGAGTATTTAAAAATATGCTTAGATGTATATACTGAACTTGGCATACCAGCAGTAGGTGTAGCTATACCTGAAGAAAATCAATATAAAGAGATAATTAATCTCTTAGAAAAACACAATCCAGATATATTAGTTATAACTGGTCATGATGCTCTTACATCTAGAAAAGGAAATATTACAGATTTAAATAACTATAGAAATTCTTTAAACTTTATCAAAGCAGTAAAGCAAGCTCGTAAATGGGAACCTAACCTAGATAATTTAGTTATATTTGCAGGAGCATGCCAATCGAATTATGAACAGCTAATAAGAGCTGGAGCTAATTATGCTAGTTCACCAGGAAGAATAATGATACATGCATTAGATCCAGTATTTGTAGTTGAAAAGATTGCTTGCTCAAGGATAGATACTATAGTTCCTATAGAAGAAGTCATAGAACAGACTGTAACAGGTTTAAAGGGTATAGGAGGTTCTGAAACAAGAGGAAAATTTAGATGGGCTATGCCTAAATCTATGTTATATTAAAAAAAATAAATAATATGACAAATATGGTAAAAAAATATATTGACTTTTTTATTAAAAGTATATAAAATAATTAGTTTAAACATTTGACAAAAAATTGTACTTATGATATTATGTAAACATACAAACGTTTAAAGAAGGTGATATTATGGCCACTGTTCAAACTCTAGATAAGATAAGGGAAAGTTTAGAGAGGCATTTAGGTAAGAAAATACTACTTAAAGCTAACAAGGGAAGAAAACAAATCGTTACAAAAAAGGGAATTCTAGAAAAAGTTTATCCGAGTGTGTTTGTTGTAAAGTTAGATAGTGACAATGAAGGTTGTTCTAGAGTATCTTATAGCTACTCAGATTTACTAACATCTAATGTAAAATTGCAAGTATTTAGAAATCAAGATAAATTACACGTAAGTTAAAAAATTATACCTATCAAAAATAGGTGTAATTTTTTTTTTGTATATTAAATATAAATATAGTGTGATATTTATATTTAATATATGGGGAGGCCAGTATGGAATTAATAAAAGATATAATAAAAGTAGATAATAGAATAGACTTTGGTAAATTTCAAACATTTATAGAAACAGAGGCAGTTGTGCCTGATAAGAAATCAGATGTATATGAGATAATAAAAACAGAAGGGTACATATCTTTAAAGAAAGTAGAACTTACAGAAGGGAAAGTACTTTGTAGAGGTAGCTTTAACTACAATGTAATATATACGACAGATGATAAAACAACAGTTTCAAATGTAGATGGTAAGATAGACATAAATGAGGTTATAGAAAAAGATAACATAGTTTCTGATATGGAATATATGTTATTCCCAGAAGTAGAGCATGTAGATTGCACTATAATGAATGAAAGAAAAATAAGAGTAGGAGCTCTTATTAATTTAAGAGGAAGTATATTTGACAAGCAAAGACTAGATATAGTAAAAGATGTTGCTCAAGTTGAAGGTGTTCAAAAACATAGAAAAGAAATAAGCTATCAAGATATTGTAGGTATAGAAAAATCAGAAAGTGCAATAAGAGATACTATAACTATAAATACAGAAGAAGTTCAATCAATAATAAGTTTAAATCCATATGCTAAAATAAAAGAAACTAGAGTATCTGATAATAAAGTTATAGTTGGTGGAGTAGTAGAAATAAATCCTTTAGCTTGTACATATGATGGAGAATTAGTTGAATTAGATAAGATAGGAATAGATTTCACGCAATTTATAGAAGTTCCAGGTGCATGTGAAGGTATGACAGAAGAAACTTTATTATCTATGGAAGAATTCAATTATGTATTTAAACAAAATAATGAAAGTAATAGTGGTTTACTAGAAATAGATTGTACAGTTGAATGCAAAGTAAAAGTTACAGATGAAATAACAAGAGAGATTTTACAAGATGCTTACTCTCCTGAGAAAATAATAAAATTCGATTATAGAACAATGGAAGTAAACAAAACAATAGAATCTGAAACAGAAAGTTTTGTTGTAAGAGAAACTATAAAAAATAGTAATGATGATATACAAATAAAAGATATAGTAAGTGTTTGCCCATCTATATCTATAGAAAATTCTTATGCAGAAGGGGATAAGAGTATAATACAAGGTATAATAAAAATTGATATACTATATGTTCCTGTAGAGGGTCTAAAATCAGTTTATAGAATAAGTGAAGAAATACCTTTTGAACATGATATAACAATAGATGATTTAACTGATACTTGTAATATATTTAATACAGTTTCTATAGAAAAATTAGAAGTTGATTTAAATAGAGATGATATAGATTTATCAGTGAAAATAAAAAGATTTATAGAAGCAGTAGATAAAAAGACAGAAAGTTTTATAGTGAAGGGTGAAGATTTAGGAGAATATGACTTATCTAAAGCACCAAGTATAATAGTATATATATGTAAAGAAGGCGATAATCTTTGGAATATAGCAAAAAAATATAACACAACAGAGTCTGAAATAGCAGAATTAAATGAATTAAAAATAGAAGAACCATTAAAACCAGGTAAATGCTTAATTTTAGAAAAAAAAGTAGCAGTGTGTGATTAATATAAACTTATTTTATTAAAATATTTATATATAAAGCAAGTAATTATAATTAGTGGTTATTAAAATAAAATAAATAGGGGATTATAGTCCCCTATTATTTTATTTTTTGTAGTATAATATAAGTATTGAGCATTAAACGCATTATAAATACTTAAGGAGGCTAAAATGAGTTCAATAGAATTAAAAAGCAGAGCTAAAATAAATTTATCAATAGATGTGCTAGGAAAAAGAGAAGATGGATATCATTTAGTCGAAATGATAATGCAGACAATAGATTTATATGACATCATAAAGATAAAAGAAATTGAGATAGATGAAATTAATATAAACAGCAATAGTTCCGATATTCCTTTAAATGAAAATAATATTGTTTATAAGGCAGCAAAAGTATTGAAAGATCAATTTAACATAAAAAATGGTGTAGAAATATTTATAGAAAAAAATATTCCAGTAGCAGCAGGTATGGCTGGAGGAAGTAGTAATGCAGCTGCAGTTCTAGTAGGGCTTAATAAACTTTGGAAACTTAACTTATCAGAAGTGAGGTTACAAGAAATAGGGCTTAAATTAGGTGCGGATGTTCCATTTTGTATATCAGGAAATGCAGCTTTAGCACAAGGAATAGGAGAAGAATTAACTTATATAAAAGGACTATCTAAAGATACAGTTATATTAGTTTGTAAACCGAATTTATTTGTATCAACAAAAGAAGTATATGAAGGACTAGATTTACAAAATATTAAAAATAGACCAGATAATAAATTCTTGATAGAATGTCTAAAAAAAGGGAATATAAATTTATTAGCAACAAATATGGTAAATGTACTTGAAACTGTAACAAGTAAAATGCATGAAGAGATAAAAGATATAGAAAAGGTAATGTTAGAAAATAATGCTTTAGGTTCTATGATGAGTGGAAGTGGGCCTACAGTTTTTGGGTTATTTGATAAAGAGGAAGATGCATTAAGTACAAAGGGAGAACTACTAAAGAAATATAACCAAGTTTATGTTGTCAGAAGTAGTGAAAAAGGAGTTGAAGTTAATGGAGAATTTAACTAAGTTAAATTTAGATGAGTACAAACCACTAAGAGATGTGGTATTTGAGAACTTAAGGGGAGCAATAGTAGAAGGAAGATTAAAGCCAGGAGAAAGGCTTATGGAAGTTCAATTAGCTGAGCAATTAGGTGTAAGTAGAACGCCAGTAAGGGAAGCTATAAGAAAACTAGAATTAGAGGGGTTAGTTGTTATGCTTCCAAGAAAAGGTGCTTATGTAGCTAATATGTCATTAAAAGATTTAATAGACGTATTAGAAATAAGGGCTAGCTTAGAAGGCTTAGCAGCATCTCTTGCTGCTGAAAGAATAACAGATGAAGATATAAAAAAATTAGAATCTATAGTAGAAGAATTTAAAGATGGTATAAATGAATCAAATGTAGAAGCCTTATTAAGAAAAGATGTAGAGTTTCATGAATGTATATTTAAATCTACAAATAATAAAAAATTGCATCAATTAATAAATTCTTTATGGGAGCAAGTTTATAGATTTAGAGTTACGTATATATCAGACTATGATTCTACTGTAAATATAATAGAAGAACATAAAATGATATTAGATGCTATAAAAATAAGGGATAGTAAGCTTGCTAAAAAGTATGCTATGGAGCATATTCAAAAGGCTGAAAACTTTATGATAGAAACGACAGTAAATAATAAAGAATTATAAAAATAAAAATCATTGGATTAATTTAAGATAATTAAATTTGTCCAATGATTTTTTTGTATATTAGATAACTATAAATTATAAAAAATTATGCATAAACAATAAATTAATAACAAATAATTTAAGAAAAATATTTTTATAATAAAAAAACTCATTGTGCAAGTTAATTATAATTATTGAACATGCTAGAGTCTAACAAGCTATATTTTAGTAGTTAAAAAACTTTATATAGTAATTTCAAATAGTAATTTCAATATGTTTAGTAAAATAACTAGCACAACAGATTAAAAAGTGATTAGTTATATTTATACGATTAAATTAAATTTTTATTAGCTTAGCTAGTATAAATTAATTTAAAGTGGTAATACTCAAAATAGTAATATTTTGAGGGGGATTAATGATGGTTAATAAAATAAAAATAAGATTAAGTATATTAATATTAAGTTTAATTGCAATTATATCAATTATGACAATATCAATAAGTGGGGAAGTAAAAAAAATAAGTACAGCATCAGAAGATTATAAAGATAAACTTATAAGATTTCATGTGATAGCAAATAGTGACTCAGAGGAAGACCAAAATTTAAAATTAAAAGTAAGAGATGCTATTATAAATTATTTACAACCTAAATTATTAGAATCAGAAAGTATAGAAGAAAGTGAATTAATAATAAAAAAAGAATATGATGAACTTGAGAAAATAAGTAAAAATATTATATTAGAAAATGGATATGACTATGATGTTAAAGTAGGAATTGACTATAGTAAATTCCCTACAAAACAATATTCTAATGTAGTACTTCCAGCAGGTGAGTATAAAGCATTAAGAATAATAATAGGTGAAGGAAAAGGAAAAAATTGGTGGTGTGTTATGTTTCCACCATTATGCTTTGTAGATGAACAAAAAGGTATAATAGATAAAGATACAGATGATAAGTTAAGAGAAGTATTAACTGAAGAGGAGTATGAATTAATATCTCAAAAAACTAGTAAGCAAGTAGATAGAGTTCAAATTAAATTTAAAATAGTAGAAATAATACAAGATATAATCAAATAGAAAATTAAAGGAGTGACAAAATTTATGGATAGGTGTTATAAGCTTAAAGTTTTAATAATAGTTTTAACTTGTGTGCTTATTCCTACAAGCTTAATATACTCAAATGAATTAGATACAAATTCTAATATAAAAGCATCTCCTATTCAAGCTAAAACTGTTAAACAACAAAAAAGAGAAGTAATAAATATTACAAATGAAGAATTATTACTTTTATCTAAGTTAGTTACAGGAGAAGCTCGAGGGGAAAGTTATGAAGGACAAGTTGCTGTAGCTGCAGTAGTTATAAACAGGGTAAAAGATCCAAGGTTTCCAAATACTATAAAGGATGTTATATATCAGAAAAATGCATTTTCTGTAGTTAAAGATGGATCTATAAATATGCAACCTACAGAGTCAGCATATACTGCTGCACAAGATGCATTGTATGGTAATGATCCAACTAATAATGCAATCTATTTTTGGAATCCGGATATAGCTACATGTAATTGGATAAAGACACTAAATCCATATATGAGGATAGGAAATCATGTATTTGCGAAATAGTTGAAAATATATACTTCAAATACTAATAAAGGTGCGTTTGCTCCTTTATTTTTTTGTTAAAATAAATTATAATAATCATTTAGATAACAAAATGCATATAATGTTTAATATTAACAGATATTTGAAGAAAGGTGAGCATATTATGAGTAAAATAAATGTAGCTTTAATATTTGGTGGAAAATCTGGTGAACATGAAGTTTCACTGTTATCAACAGCGTCGATTTGTAAGCATATTAATAGAGATAAATATAATGTTTTTACTATAGGAATAACAAAAGAAGGAAGATGGATGTTTTATGATGGAAATGAAGAAAACATCAAAGATGGAAGTTGGGTTAATTTAGCTAATCAAAATGTTGAGATAAACTTAATACCTTCAGGAAATAAAGAAGTTGGATTAAAATTTGAAGATGGAAGAGTAGAAAAGATAGATGTATTATTCCCAGTGTTACATGGTCCATACGGAGAAGATGGTACAATACAAGGATTATTTGAAATAAGCCAAATACCATACGTAGGATGTGGGGTTTTAGCATCTAGTGTAGGTATGGATAAACTTATATGTAAAAAGGTATTCTCACAAATAGGATTACCACAAGTAGATTACACATATACAAATAAATGGGAATTTAATATAAATAAAGATCAAGAATTAGACAAGATAGAAGAAAAATTAAACTACCCTATATTTGTAAAACCAGCTAATCTAGGTTCAAGTGTAGGTATATCTAAAGCTATAAATAGAGAAGAACTTCTAGTTGGTATAGAAGAAGCTTTAAAATATGACTCAAGAATAGTTTTAGAAAAAGGTATAAATGCTAGAGAAATAGAAGTTGCTGTTATCGGAAATGAAGAAGTTAAAGCATCTATAGCAGGTGAAATAAAGCCAGCTAAAGACTTCTATGATTATGAAGATAAATATATAAATGGTACTTCAACTTATGATATACCAGCAAATATAAAATCAGAAGATATGGAAGATATAAGAAGAATGGCAATAGAGGCATTCAAAGGAATCGATGGAAAAGGACTTTCTAGAGTAGATTTCTTTATAGATAAAGATTCAGGTGAAATATTTATAAATGAAATAAATACATTACCAGGATTTACAAATATAAGTATGTATCCTAAAATGTGGGAAGCTACAGGTTTAGAATACTCTAAACTTATAGATAGACTTATAGAGCTAGCACTAGATTCTAAAAAGTAAAGTAGGTGTTACAAATGAATAATAGGCCTATAGGTGTGTTTGATTCAGGACTAGGGGGTCTTACAGTATTAAAAGAAATAATGAAAATCACACCAAATGAAAATATAGTTTATTTTGGCGATACAGCCAGAGTTCCTTATGGACCTAGATCTAAAGAGACAATAATAAAATATACTTTTCAGGCTATAGACTTTTTAATTTCAAAAAATGTAAAAGCTATAGTAATAGCTTGTAATACAGCAACGGCAAGAGCATTAAAAGAAGCAAATGAAAAGTATGATTTGCCGATAATTGGAGTTATAGAAGCAGGTGCAAAGACTGCAGCATATACTACTAAGAATAAAATAGTGGGAGTTATAGGAACTGATGGGACTATAAGGTCAAAAGCATATAATATAGAAATTGCTAAAATAGATCCAGAGATAAAAATAGTAGATAAAGCATGTCCTTTATTTGTTCCTATAGTAGAAGAAGGATGGGCAAATACTGACATAGCATCATTAACTGCAAGAAGATACTTAGAAGAGTTAATGGATAAAGGTATAGATTCTTTAGTATTAGGATGTACACATTATCCACTGCTAAAGAGAACAATCGGAGAAATTGTTGGAGAAAATGTTAAGTTAGTAAATCCTGCAAGAGAAACCGCAAAAGATTTAAAGAGAATACTAGAAAATGATAATATACTTAGAGAAGAAACTGAAGAAGATCCTAAGTATGAGTATTATGTATCAGATATACCAGAAAAATTTGCTTCTATTGCAGAAGAATTTTTAAAGAAAGAAATAGATGACATAAAAAGCGTAAAAATATAACAATATTAATTATGAGTATAAACTTTGAGCAAGAAGCTTAAAGTTTATACTTGTTTTAGGAGAGGATTTATTTTGGAGGCAAAACTAAAGATACTTACAAAACAATATGATGAAGTTGGAACAGTAGATACTATAGAGGTAGATACTATAGGAAAAATATTTGAAAAAAATAAAGATATATATGTAGTTTATGAAGAAATTGAAGAAGATCAAAAAATAACAACTACAGTAAGGATATCTGATGATGAAGTTTCTATAAAAAGATTTGGAAATGTAAATTCTTTAATGGTATTTAAAGAAAAGCATAAGCATTTGACGAAATATAGAACAAATCAAGGTCTATTTATAATAGAAACAGAAACAAATAAATTAGTAGTTGATAAAAGTGAAAAAAATTATATAAAATTAAATATAGAATATAATATAAATATATTAGACTTATTCAAAGGAAAAAATGAAATAAATATATTAATAGAGTATAATATATAATGCTGTTTATAAATTAAATAAAAGGTAGTTAAAATACTACCTTTTATTTAATTTATTTGGTATTATAATAGTTATATTAAAGTTTGTATATTTTAAAAATTTATACAAGGGATTATAGTTTTTTTATAGAAAACTATAGATACGAGTTATAAAAAAACTAAATGTAAGAGGTATAAATATGGTTTTTGAAAAAGTGCTAAGCACTATAAATAAACATAACTTAATAGAGTCAGGAGACAAGATTGTTATAGGAATATCTGGAGGACCAGATTCTGTTTGTCTATTGCACATATTAAGTAGACTTAAGGATAAACTAGATATAGAATTATATGCAGCCCACTTAAATCATCAAATAAGAGGAATAGAAGCACAAAAAGATGCTTTATATGTTTCAGAGATATGTGATGAAATGGGAATAACGTATTTTTTAAAGTCTATAGATGTTCCTAAATATTGTAAAGATAATAGTCTATCGATAGAAGAAGGGGCAAGAAAACTTAGATATGAAATGTTTGATGAGATAAAGCAAAGAACTAAATCAAATAAAATAGCAATTGGACATAATTTAAACGACCAAGCGGAAACGGTTTTAATGAGAATAATGAGGGGAACAGGTCTTCAAGGTCTTAGAGGTATAGAATATGCTAGAGAAAATGGTGTAATTAGACCACTTCTAGATATAGAAAGAAAAGATATAGAAGAGTACTGTAAAGTACATAATTTAAATCCTAGAATAGATGAAAGTAATTTAGAAAATATTTATACTAGAAATAAAATTAGATTAGAATTAATACCATATATGACGGATAATTTTAATACTAATTTAATAGAATCTATAGTAAGGATGAGTAATAGTTTAAGAAGTGATAGTGATTATATTGAAGCTGAAGCTGAATCTAAGTTTAAAGATATATGCAAAGTTACTTCTGATACAGTAGACATAAAAATAAATGGTTTTAGTAAGTTACATAATGCAATAAAGGTAAGGGTTTTAAGAAAAGGTATAAAATCTATTTTAGGTGATATGAATTTTATAGATCAAAAACACATAGAAGATGTATTAGAATTTGAAAGTGAATCTAAAATTAATAAGATGTTAACTCTTCCAAGAGGTGTATTTGTATATAGAAAGCAAGATTGTATAACATTAACTACTACAGAAATAGTTACTGAGGAAATAGATTTCTTATATAATATACCTAACAATGGATTTGTTAAGATAAAAGAAACAAATATTATAATTGAAACCCAAACAATGACTATAGATAGATATAAAAATGGAAAAGTAGACAAAATGTCTAAAGGGTTTGATTTAAACAAAATAAAAGGGGGTATGGTTGTACGTAGTAGACAGCAAGGTGATAAAATAAAACTTGCAGGAGGATCTAAAAAAATTAAAGATCTATTTATAGACTTAAAAATACCAAGAGAAGAAAGATGTAAGGTACCTGTAATAGCTGATGAACAAGGTATATTACAAGTTGGTAAATATAAGTCTAGTGAAAATTATAAAATAGATGAAAAAACAAAAGAAGTCTTAAAGGTTACCTTTAAGAATCTATAGAATAAAAACAACGTATGAAAGGAGGGCTTCTTTTGAATAAATTTTTCAAAGGAATAGGTTTCTACCTAGTAATTTTTATAATAATTGTAGGTATAGTTCAGTTTTCAGGAAAACCTACACAGAAAGTAGAGACTTTAGAATTTTCAAAAGTATATAGAGAATTAACAAATGAAAATATATCGCGACTATATTTTGTAAGTGATACAGCAGTAGAAGGTACTATAAAGGATTCAAATACTAAATTTAGATCTTATGTACCTAAAGAGATAATGGGAGACACTCTTTCAAAAGAGGTACTAGATCAAGCTAAAGAAGGTAAAATTGTTTTTGGTGGAGAAGCTAAACCATCTACACCTTGGTTTGTAGAACTATTACCTACTTTATTATTAATATTCTTTATGGTAATACTTTGGTTTGTATTTATGAATCAGTCTCAAGGCGGAGGCGGAAGAGTTATGAACTTTGGTAAATCAAAAGCTAAGGTTCATAAGGATGATGAAAAAACAAGAGTAACATTTAAGGAAGTTGCAGGATTAAATGAGGAGAAAGAGGATTTACAAGAAGTTGTTGATTTCTTAAAGAATCCTAAAAAATATATAGAACTAGGAGCTAGAATACCAAAGGGTATACTTATGGTAGGGCCTCCTGGTACAGGTAAAACTTACTTATCAAGAGCTGTAGCTGGAGAAGCTGGAGTACCATTTTTCAGTATAAGTGGTTCTGATTTCGTTGAAATGTTTGTTGGGGTTGGAGCATCTAGAGTTAGAGATTTGTTTGAACAAGCTAAGAAAAATGCACCAGCAATAATATTTATAGATGAAATCGATGCTGTTGGTAGAAAAAGAGGAGCTGGTCTTGGCGGAGGTCATGACGAAAGAGAGCAAACTCTTAACCAATTACTTGTTGAAATGGATGGTTTCGGAGTAAACCAAGGTATAATAATAATGGCTGCTACAAACAGACCAGATATATTAGACCCGGCTTTACTTAGACCAGGAAGATTTGATAGACAAATAGTTGTAGGTGCACCAGACGTAAAAGGTAGAGAAGCAATATTTAAAGTGCATTCTAAGAATAAGCCTTTAGCAGATGATGTAAACATAGAAGTATTAGCAAGAAGAACACCTGGATTTACTCCAGCTGATATAGAAAACTTAATGAATGAAGCAGCTATACTTACTGCTAGAAAAAGAGAAAAGAAAATTCATATGGAAACTATAGAAGAAGCTATAACAAAAGTTATAGCAGGTGTAGCTAAAAAATCTAGAGTTATAAGTGAACCTGAAAGAAAACTTACTGCTTACCATGAAGCAGGGCATGCAGTTTGTGCACATGTTCTACCTCATGTAAGTCCAGTACACCAAGTTACAATAGTTCCAAGAGGAAGAGCTGGAGGATTTACTATGCAACTTCCTGTTGAAGATAAGTTCTATGCAACTAAAAATGAAATGAAAGAAAATATAGTTGTGTTACTTGGTGGTAGAGTAGCTGAAGAATTAACTTTAGATGATATATCTACAGGAGCATCAAATGACTTAGAAAGAGTTTCAGCAACTGCTAGAAATATGGTTACTAAATATGGTATGAGTGAAAAATTAGGTCCTATGACATTTGGTGACTCAGATGATGAAGTATTCTTAGGAAATAGCTTTGCAAGTAAGCAGAATTATTCTGAAGAAGTAGCTTATGAAATAGATAAGGAAATCGGAAGAATAGTTGATGAGTCATACAAGCAAACTAAAAAGATACTACAAGATAATATGGATAGGCTAGAATATGTAGCTAAAGCATTATTAGTATATGAAACACTAGATGCAGAACAATTCTTAAAAGCATTTAATAAAGAATTGCCATTAGATGTCTTAGAAACAAAAAAAGATGACGAAACAAATAATAGCGAAGCAATCGAAAAGAAAGAAACTTTATCTAGAGAATTACAATCAGATACTGATTTAAATAGAAGAGATGAATTTTCTCAGGGAAAAATAGATAAAGATGAAAATAAATAATAAAAAAGAGCCTTTAAGGCTCTTTTTTATATATAGAAAGATAGTATTAAATAAAAAATATAAATAATTTATATCAAAATATAATTAACTATCCAATAAATTTTAAAATAGACACTATAAAAAATAGAGTTTTTAATGTTAGAGGTACAAATTAAAGACTATATATTAACTTATATAGATATAATGTATAATTTATAATAATTACTAATATTGAATAGAGGTTGGACATGAGAGATAAAATAATAGAAACTATACTTGATAGTAAGGATGAATTTATTTCAGGAGAAGAATTATCTAAAAAGTTAGGTATATCTAGAGCTGCAATATGGAAGCATATGAAAGCTCTAAAAGAAGAAGGATATAATATTGAATCTGTAAATAGGAAGGGGTATAGATTAATAGAAGACCCAGAAGATTTGCTGACATATCAAAATATTTCTCATAAACTAGAAACTAAGATTATGGGGAACAACATAGTTCATTTTGAAACTATAGACTCTACTAATGATTATGCTAAAAAAGTAGCATCACAGGAGCCAGAGGGAACGGTGATTATTAGCGAGGAGCAAACAAAAGGAAAGGGAAGAATAGGTAGGCAGTGGCATTCTAAATCTAAAGAAGGTATTTGGATGAGTATTATATTAAAACCAAATATGATACCTCAAAAAGCTCCTTTTATAACTTTAATAGCTGGAGCTAGTATAGCTAAAGTTTTAAATGATTTAGGGGTGCAAGCAAATATAAAGTGGCCAAATGATATTATAATAAATAATAAGAAGGTTGCAGGTATTCTTACTGAACTATCAGCAGAAATCGATAGAATAAATTATATTATCCTAGGAATAGGTATAAATGTTAAAACTATGGAGTTTTCCCAGGAAATATCTGAAATTGCGACTTCATTATATAAAGAAGGTCATAAAATATCTAGAGTTGATATAATAAGAAAGATATTAAAGGAATTTGAAAATTTATATTTACAGTATATAAATAAAGAATTAAAGGAAGAAACGCTAGATATATGTAGACAACACTCTGCTATTATAGGAAAAGATGTGTACTTGATTAAAGGTGAAGAAAAAGAGTTAGTTAAATGTTTAGATATGAATCAAGAGGGTAACTTAGTAGTACGAACTAAAGATAATATTATAAAGGAAATTATGTCAGGAGAAGTATCGATAAGAGGAGTAAAGGGATATGTATAATAATATATTAGATGTTAAAGGATTAAAAGTAGGACAAGTTGAGGATAGAAATGGATTAACAGGATGTACAGTTGTTATATGTGAGGAAGGCGCTGTATGTGGCGTTGATGTTAGAGGAGGAGGTCCAGGTACACGAGAAACAGACCTATTAAATCCTATAAATATGATTCAAAAAGTACATGCAGTGGTTTTATCTGGTGGTTCAGCTTTTGGACTAGAATCTACATGTGGTGTAAGTAAATATTTAGAAGAGAATAACATAGGTTTTGATGTAGGTGTTGCTAAGGTACCTATAGTTGTAGGAGCAGTATTGTTTGATTTAGGAGTTGGAAATCCGAAGTCTAGACCTAATATAGAGATGGGATATAGAGCTTGTCAGGTAGCAAGTGATACAAAGTTAAACCAAGGTAATTTTGGTGCAGGTTGTGGAGCTACAGTAGGTAAAATAAAGGGTATAGAGTATGCTATGAAGGGTGGAATAGGTAGTCATTCAATTAAACTTCCTAATGGATTGGTTGTATCTGCTTTGGTTGCGGTTAATGCTTTTGGTGATGTATATGAAAATGGAAAAGTGATAGCAGGGGTTATGGATGATGAAAAGAAAAATGTGCTAAATAGTTATGAGTTGATGAAAAATGGAGTTAATAAAGGAGGATTTAGTATAGATAATACTACAATAGGAATTGTAGCTACAAATGCTAAATTAGATAAAGCGGGATGTAAGAAAGTATCTCAAATGGCTCATAATGGATATGCAAAAGCAATATTCCCTATACATACTCCTCATGATGGAGATACTATATTTACTATGGCTACGGGAGAAGTTGAAACGGATATTACCCTTTTAGGATCTTTAGCTACAGAGGTTGTAGAAAAAAGTATAATAAATGCAATAAAAAATGCGGAGTCTATAGGAGAAATACGTTCATATAAAGATATAGCTCGTACTCAAGAATTATTGACAATGTAAATTACTATTGATACAATTGTTTTGTTATAGCAGGTATCTAATTTTTAGAGCTTGACTTTACTATAGCGAAAAATAAAATTTAGAAGTCCGGCATCTTTTATGAGCTGGAACGGAGGTGTATTTTTATGATGAATTTAAAGTCATCGAAAGAAGAAGTGTCAAATCCATCAGAACTAAAAGTTGTGGAAGCAGAAGTTGTGATGGAATCACCAGAGGTTTTGAAAGTTAAATCAAGACCTGTAAAAAAGGTTGATGTTAGAAAAATGGCGATAATAGGAGTATTAGCGGCAATTTCTATTATGTTATCTATGACGCCTTTAGGGTTTATTCCTATAGGACCAACAAATGCAACTATAATGCATATACCTGTAATTATAGGTGCAATAGTAGAAGGACCTTTAGTTGGTATTACGGTAGGATTTATATTTGGAGCGACAAGTTTATTAAAAGCGCTTACTATGCCTACAATAACTTCTTTTGCATTTATAAATCCATTGGTATCTATATTACCAAGGATGCTTATAGGTGTAATAGCTTATTATGTTTATAAGCTTACTATTAAATTTACTAAGAATGTTTTTGTATCTGGGTGGATAACAGGAGTTGTAGGATCTTTAGTTAACACAGTAGGTGTACTAGGGATGATATATATATTGTATGGAGCTAGATATGCTGAGGCTTTAGGAGAAAGTGCATCAGCAGCAAAAACTTTAATATTAACACTAGGAGCAACAAGCGGAATACCAGAAGCTATTGTTGGAGGCTTTGTTGTATCAGCTGTTTGTATAGTTTTTAATAAAAGGAAAAAATAGAAGGAAGGTTAATGATATATGCTTTTAGTATTTGACGTTGGAAATACCAATATGGTTTTAGGGCTATATAAAGGTAAAGAGCTTATAAAGTATTGGAGAATAACTACGGATAAATATAAAACATCTGATGAATATGGGATTTTAATAAGTAACTTATTCCAATATGAGAATATAGATATGAACTGTGTAGAAGATGTTATAATATCATCTGTAGTGCCTGATGTTATGCATTCTCTTGAAAACTTTTGTAAAAAGTACTGTAAAAAAGAACCTAAGGTTGTAGGTCCTGGGATAAAGACAGGATTAAATATAAAATATGATAATCCTAAACAAGTTGGAGCTGACAGAATAGTGAATGCTGTTGCATGTGTTGAAAAATATGGTACGCCTGTTATAGTCGTTGATTTTGGGACAGCTACTACATTCTGTGCAATAACAAATAATGCAGAGTATTTAGGTGGAACTATAGCACCAGGTATAAAAATATCTAGTGAAGCATTATTCCAAAGAGCTTCTAAACTACCTAGAGTTGAACTTGTTAAGCCAGGTACGGTTACATGTAAGAATACAGTATCTGCTATGCAAGCTGGTATAATATATGGCTATGTAGGGCTAGTTGAAAAAATAATAGATATGATGAAGAAAGAGTTAAATCAAGAAAATGTTAAAGTTATAGCTACAGGTGGATTATCTACTCTTATTGCTTCAGAAACTAAAAGTATAGATCATGTAGATAGATTTTTAACACTAGATGGTTTAAGAATTTTACACGAAAAGAACAAAGAATAGCATAGGGGAATTGGGTAATATAAATCCAATTCCTTTTTTCAAATATTAATAAATTTTAAATTTAGGAGGAGACAAAAATGAAAATAGGCAACTTAAATTTAGATAATAGAGTTTTTCTATCACCTATGGCTGGAGTAACAGACCTTCCATTTAGACTGATTTGTAAAGAACAAGATTGTGGAATGTTGTATACAGAAATGGTTAATGCAAAAGCTTTATGTTATGACGATCAAAATACTAAGAAAATGTTGAAAATAGAGGAGGAAGAGCATCCTGTTGCAATACAAATATTTGGTTCAGATCCAGAATATATGGGTGGAGCTGCAAAAATATTAAATTCATATCCAAATGAAATATTAGATATAAATATGGGATGTCCAGCACCTAAGGTTGTAAAAAATGGTGATGGATCTGCTCTTTTAAAAAATCCTGAATTAGCAGCTAAAGTTTTAAAGGCTGTAGTAGGGAACTCTGAAAAACCAGTTACTCTTAAAATAAGAAAAGGTTGGGATGATACATGTATAAATGCAGTAGAAATTGCTAAAATTGCAGAAGATTGTGGAATAAGTGCAATAGCTATACATGGTAGAACAAGAGAGCAATATTATTCAGGTAAAGCAGATTGGGATATAATAAGACAAGTTAAAGAAAATGTAAGTATTCCTGTTATAGGAAACGGAGATGTATTCGAAGTAGAAGATGCAATAAATATGTTAAATCAAACTAATTGTGATGCTATAATGATAGGTAGAGGAGCACAAGGAAACCCTTGGATATTTAAAAGGATAAATCATTATATGCAAACTGGTGAAATACTACCAGAACCTACATTAGAAGAAAAAATAAATACTGCTAAAAAACATTTAAAACTAGCAGTAGAGGAACACGGAGAATATGTTGCTGTAAGAGAGATGAGAAAACATATTGCTTGGTACTTAAAAGGACTTAGAAACTCAGCTAGAGTTAGAGACGAAATAAATAAAATTGAAAGCTATGAAGAGGTAGTTAATAAGCTAGAAAGCTATATGCAAGACTGCTTGACATTAGAATAATAGTAATCTATAATATACCGCATAAATTAAAACAAAATATGTAATAATCTAAATAAGCTTTGGGAGAAATCCCAAATACATAGTGAAGGAGTTGTAGGGGTTATGGAAGATAAGAAGGAAATACTTTTAACTCAAGAAGGATATCAAAAATTAGAAGATGAATTAGAAATATTAAAAACTGTAAGAAGAAGAGAAGTAGCTGATAGAATAAAGGTTGCTATATCTTTTGGAGACATCTCAGAAAATGCTGAGTATGATGAAGCTAAAAACGAGCAAGCTCAAGTTGAAGAAAGAATAATAAAATTAGAATCAATGATAAGAAGAGCAGTTATCATTGATGAAAGTAAAATAGATTCAAATGTTGTAACAATAGGTTCAATAGTTAAAGTAAATGATATGGATTTTGAAGAAGAAGTTGAATATACAATAGTTGGTTCAGCGGAAGCAGATCCATATGAAGGTAAAATATCAAATGAATCTCCAGTAGGAAAAGCTCTTCTAGGAAGAACTATAGGAGATATAGTAGATGTTCAAGTTCCAGATGGAGTGGCTAAATTTGAAATATTAGAAATAAGAAGATAATAAATTGAGGAGGTAAGTCTATGAACAACGATCAAATGAATAATGATCAACTTCAAGAAGATCTTACAGAAGTACTTAGAGTAAGAAGAGATAAATTAGCTAAATTACAAGAAATGGGTAGAGACCCTTTTAAAGTTAGCAGATATGATAGAACTAGCAATTCTACAGAAATAAAAGGAAACTTTGAAGAATTCGAAGGTAAAGTAGTAAAAATAGCTGGTCGTATAATGAGCAAAAGAATCCAAGGAAAAGCTGGATTTATAGATATACAAGATCAAAATGGAAGAATCCAATGCTATGTTAGATTAGATAGAATAGGTGAAGAAGAATACTCTATATTCTCTACATATGATATAGGGGATATAATAGGTGTTGAAGGTGAAGTATTCAAGACTAAGAAAGAAGAAATATCTGTAAAAGCTAATGAAGTAGTTTTATTGTCTAAATCACTTCAAGTTTTACCAGAAAAATATCATGGATTAAAAGACCAAGATTTAAGATATAGACAAAGATATGTAGACTTAATAGTTAATCCAGAAGTTAAGGATGCGTTCTTAACAAGAACTAAAGCTTTAAAAGCTCTAAGATCATACTTAGATGAAAGAGGATTCTTAGAAGTTGAAACACCAATATTAAATACTATAGCTGGTGGAGCAAATGCTAGACCATTCGTTACTCACCACAATACATTAGATATACCAATGTATATGAGAATAGCTAACGAATTATACTTAAAGAGACTTATAGTTGGTGGATTTGATAAAGTATATGAAATGGGTAGAATGTTCAGAAATGAAGGTATGTCTATAAAGCATAACCCAGAGTATACTGCAATAGAATTATACCAAGCTTATGCAGATTACACAGATATGATGGAAATAACTGAAAATGTTATAGCTCATATGGCTGAAGCTGCTACAGGAAGCATGAAAATAAACTACCAAGGAACAGAAATAGACTTTACACCTCCATGGAGAAGAATGACTATGGAAGAGTGTGTTAAGGAATACACTGGTGTAGATTTCTCTACTATAAACACAGATGAAGAAGCTTTAGCAGTAGCTAAAGAAAAAGGGATAGAAATAACTCCTGGAATGAGAAGAGGAGAGGTTATAAATGCATTCTTCGAAGAATTCGGTGAAGATAAGTTAATACAACCTACATTTATAACTCATCATCCAGTTGAAGTATCACCTCTTGCTAAGAGAAATGTAGAAGATCCAAGAAAAACAGATAGATTTGAAGCTTTCGCTAACAGATGGGAATTAGCTAATGCATTCTCTGAGTTAAATGATCCAATAGACCAAAAAGGAAGATTTATGGATCAATTAAGAAAGAAAGAATTAGGTGATGATGAAGCTTGTGATATGGATGAAGACTTCATAAATGCTTTAGAAGTAGGTTTACCTCCTACAGGTGGTCTTGGAATAGGTATAGATAGAGTTATGATGTTATTAACTAATTCTCCATCTATAAGAGATGTTATATTATTCCCTACAATGAAACCTATAGAAAACAACCAAAACAAAATAGAAGAATAATATTTACATAAAAAGGATTGTGTGTGATTTATAATCAATGCACAATCCTTTTTTTATAAATATAAAGAATCTAAGTTTTAAACTATAACTGATCATTAAGAGGTGTAAACTATATAATATTATGATTTATATAAAAGTATAAATTGAAATATTTATTTTTAACTTTGGAGGCATGTAATTATTTATGGAGTGTAGTTGTAGATTTAAGAAGTTATATCAATAATTAAATATAATTTAAGAGGATAAAAGTAATGTATATGGGTTTGATGATGTTGAATTTATTGGATATGTTATTACTTTTACTATAAGACATAAAAAATATATAGGTGAAATTAAAGAGAATTTAATAGCTTGATTAAAAATATTTTTAGTATGAAATGTAAGTTTTAGATAAAAATATAAACACTAAACTTCAGTAAAGTATATAAAAAAATGTAAATAAATTAATTTTAGTGAAAAAAATAAAAGTAAAGTATAGCATTATAGAATTATAGAACGAAATTTTTATAAAGGAAATTATAATAATCCTTAAGAATATTAACTAAAATATTAATTTGGGGGAAGTGCTATGAGTCAAATAATTAATTGGATATGTTTAATAAGTGTGATTTTATTAGTGTTAGATGTTATGATTTATTTTTGTAATGATGTTATAAAAATTTATAATAAGTCAATAAGAATAAAAGCTAGACCTATTGGAAAAACAAGAACTTACGTATATGAAGATAAAATTGCAAAATAAAAAATAAAAAAAGTTTAAAAAAAGTGTTGACGATATGATTAGGAGATGGTATAGTTATACTTGTCCTTGAGAAAAGGGCAAAGCAAAAGAAAACAACTTTAAAAAATAAGTTGACAAAGAAAAGTAACTTTGGTAAACTTAAGAAGTTGAAAAAAGAACTTTGAAAATTAAACAGTAGGTTAATTTATAGAATTGAAACTAACA
>NZ_CATXCO010000009.1:0-32723 GCF_958366745.1 uncultured Romboutsia sp. | reverse complement strand
CATAAAGAGTATTGACAAAAATAAAAGAGCGTAGACTTTGTCTACGCTCTGAGCTATGTATTACTATACATAGCTTTTAAAAATTAAAACTTAACTTTCTTTATTACAGATTCATTTTTTTCTACTTTAGCCTTTTTTGTTATTGCTTCAATACTTTCCATATATTTATCTTCTGTTAAAGTTTTCTTTATTTCATCTTTAACTTCATCAAATGTAAGTTGTTTATCTATTTTGTCATAAACTTTGATTATATGATATCCATATTCTGATTCTACTAATCCTGATATTTCACCTGATTTTAAGCTAAATGCCGCTTCTTCAAATGGTTGCACCATTTGTCCTTTAGTGAAGTATCCTAAATCTCCACCGTTAGCTGCAGACCCTGAATCATCAGAGTATTCTTTTGCAAGTTCCGAGAATTCTTCTCCACTTTTAGCTTTTTTAAGTACTTCTTCTGCTTTCTTTTTAGCTTCTTTTTTCTTAGCTTCAGAAAGTTCCTTTCCATTATCATCTACAGTAGATATAAGTATATGAGATGCTTTTACTTCATCTTTATAATAATCTGCCTTATGCTCTTCATAATACTTTTTCATTTCTTCATCTGATATTTTTAAATTCTTATCAAAGTTCTCTTTATACTTTTGTATTGTTAAATCTTGTTCTTGCTGAGATCTAAGATATGTATCATCTATACCTAAACCTTCTAATTTCTTTTTATACTCTTCATCTGCATCTATATTCTTCTTTAATTCTTCGAAAGCTTTATCTACTTCTTCCTCTGATGGAGCTAACTTATCTTTTCTAGCTTGTTCGCATACTGCTTCTATATCTATCATTTGATCAAGCATTATATCTTTAAATTTATCTTTATACTTTACTCCTGCTTCTACTTCAGTATCCCATATAGTACTTCCATACATTGCTTCTAAAGATTCCTTGTATAAAGCTAGTGTTGATTCAAATTGTTTTACTGTTATATTATTTCCATTTACTGTTGCTACAATATCATTATTATTTTTTTTACTACTACAACCTACTGCAGATATACACAGTAAAGATGATAAAGTTAATGCTATTATTTTCTTCACAATTAAACACCCTTCCTTGTTTTTAATTTGATTTTAAATTACACATATTTTCTAAAAGTTCTTCTAACTCGTTAACTATATTATAACCTATTTTTTCCTTTGTCTTATATCTAGTTAACGGATTTAATAATATTTCATCTTTAATTTGTCTTACTTTTTCTATTTTTAACTTTTTACATAGTGTTTTTATATATGCTATCTTTAATAGAGTCTCTACAGATTTAGGTATATCTGAGAATCTATCTTCTAATTCTTCTTGAACCTCATACATATCCTCTTTGCTTTCTATAGAGGCTATTTTTTTGTACATTTCTATCTTAATTAACTCATCAGTTATATAATTATCTGGTATATAAGCATTTACACTTAAATCTATTTCTACATCTATATCTTCTGAAACAACTTCACCTTTGACTTTCTTTATTGCTTCATTTAACATTTTTACATATAAGTCATATCCAATTACAGCCATATGACCATGTTGTTGTGAACCTAGTATATTTCCTGCCCCTCTTATTTCAAGGTCTCTCATTGCTATTTTGAAGCCTGACCCAAACTCAGTAAACTCTCTTATAGCTTTTAATCTCTTTTCTGCTATTTCACTAAGTGACTTGTCTTTTTCATACATTAAGTATGCATAACCTTGTCTAGTACTTCTTCCAACCCTACCTCTTAATTGATAAAGTTGAGCTAGACCCATTTTATCTGCATCATATACTATCATAGTATTAGCATTTGATATATCCATACCAGTCTCTATTATAGTAGTACAAACTAATACATTAAACTCTTTATTTAAGAATCCTAAAATTATATTTTCAAGGTCTTTTGAAGTCATTCTACCATGAGCGATAGCAACTTTTGCGTCAGGTACTAATCTTTGAATCATACTTGCCATTTCTTCAATACGCTCAACCCTATTATATACGAAGAATACTTGGCCACCTCTACCTAGTTCTCTTTCTATTTCATCTTGAATTATACTTTCTTTAGCTTCTGTAACATAAGTAATTACTGGATGCCTTTCTTGTGGTGGTTCCTCTATAACACTCATATCTCTTATTCCACTAAGTGACATATGAAGTGTTCTTGGTATCGGCGTTGCAGATAGTGTAAGAACATCTACAGTAGATTTAATTTTCTTTAACGATTCTTTATGCTTTACTCCAAATCTTTGCTCTTCATCTATTACAACTAACCCTAAATTAGGCATATTTATATCCTTAGATATTATTCTATGAGTTCCTATTAAAACATCAACTAAACCTTTTTTAGCATCTTCTATAATTTGTTTTTGTTGCTTTGGAGTTTTGAATCTACTTAATACCTCAACTCGTATTGGATAACCCTCAAATCTTTCTTTAAAAGTATTATAATGTTGTTGAGCTAATATAGTTGTTGGAACTAATACAGCTACTTGTTTTTGATCCATACAAGCTTTAAATATTGCTCTTATAGCTACTTCTGTTTTACCATATCCAACATCTCCACAGATAAGTCTATCCATTACTTTATCTGATTCCATATCTTTTTTAGTTTCTTCTATAGCTCTTAATTGATCATCTGTTTCTTGATGCGGGAATAATGATTCAAATTCACCTTGCCAAGGAGTATCCTTAGAGAACTTATATCCTTTTACTTTTTCACGCTTAGCGTAAAGCTCTATAAGCTCCTTAGTCATATCTTCTATTTCTTTTTTAACTTTAGCCTTAGCTCTTGTCCATTCATTAGTTCCTAGTTTATTTAATTTAACCTTGTCTTCTTCTACACCTATATATTTTTGTACTTTATCCATTTGGTCTATAGGTACATATAGATTATCTCCACCTTGATAAACTAACTTCATATAGTCTTTTTTTATGTTGTTTACAGTTATTTGTTCAATACCTGTATATCTACCAACCCCACTATTTTCATGAACTACATAATCACCTATATTTAAATCTAAGAATGACTCTATTTTCTTTCCTTTTTTCTGCTTCTTAGATTTAGATGTTGAAGTTCTCTTATGAACCCCTATCATCTCATTATCTGTAATTACTACAAATTTTATAGACTTATACTCAAAACCACTAGTTATACGAGCAGGTATAATCACTATTTGAGAAGATTTTATCTCCATACCTCTATCTTTAGATATAGTTGATTCTAAATCTAAATCTAATAAGTCTGCATGTAATTTTTTTGCTCTGTCATATGTGTTAGTAGCAAGTACTATTTTGTATCCGTTATACTTCAATCTGTTTAATTCTTCTGCTAAAACATCTACCTTCGCATTGAAAGTTGGAACTTCTCTAGAATCAAAATTTATTATTGATTTTACATTAAAATCATTTATTGGTTTTGGTAAAAGTGTATTTAATACTAATTTTCTACCTTCTGATAAAAAATCTAAATCATTATATGTATATAATAATTTCCCTTGATTTTTTATAGCTAAACCTCTTTCAAGATTTAATTTATAATTTTCCTTAAATTCATTTAAATAGTTTTCGCATCTTTCTTTAGTCCTACTTATATCATTAAAGAATACTATAGCGTTTTCTTGTAGGTAGGTAAAAATACTTTTATTTTCCTCAGGATATAAATAGTCAATATAGTTTTCTATACCTTGGAAATAAGTTTTACTATTTATATTATCTATATTTAAAAATACATCCTCATTAGTGTTCTTGTCTGTATCTTTTTTAATTTTATCTACAGCTTCTTCTACATTTTCAGGATATATAAATTCTCTTGATGGAGTTATAGAAAATTTATTTATTTTCTCTATAGATTTTTGTGAGAAAACATCAAAAGTTCGTATAGAATCTATTTCATCATCAAATAATTCCATACGAATAGGATTATTATATTCTAGAGAGAATATATCTACTATTCCACCCCTTATGCTAAATTGTCCAAATCCCTCTATTTTTGAAACTCTTTCATAACCTAAATTTACTAAGGTTTCACTTAATTTTTCTAGGTTTATTACATCACCTATTTTATATGTATAAATGTTTTCTAAAAGTATTTCTTTAGGTATGTATTTTCTCATAACAGCTTCAATAGATGTTACTAAAATTATATTTTCTCCCTTAGCTAACTTTAATAATACTTTTAACCTTTTAGCTTCTTCACTTCTATCCTTTGCATCCAAATGATAAAATAAAATATCTTGAAACCCAATATATTCTACCTTATCCTTCATATAAAAACTTAAATCATCATAAACCTTTTTAGCTTCTAAATCACTATTTGTTATAAAAATAGTTTGTCTATTTAAATCCCTATACATAGAGTAAGCTATATGTGGTTTTTGTACTGCTAAAAGGCCATTAATTAATAATGAGCCTTTATTATTTATACAATTTATTATATCTTTATATTCTTTTGAATTTTGCAAAGGGTATACAAATATGTCATTCATATTAAATTCCCCTCTCATTATCCATTGTATTTATTCATAGCGATGTCTACATTTTCCTTAATCATAGCTTCTACTGCTTTATAAGCTTTTTCAAGACCTATCTCCAAGTCAGCTTGTTCTTCTTTTCTAAATCTAGAAAGTACAAAATCAGCTAAATCTTGCCCTTTCATAGGTTTTGAAACTCCTACTCTTACTCTTGGGAAGTCTCCAGACCCTAAGCATTTTACGATAGATCTCATACCATTATGAGTTCCTGCACTTCCCTTTTTTCTTATTCTTAGTTTTCCAACATCTAAGTCTATATCATCATATATTACTATTATATTGTCCAAATCAACCTTATAGTACTTATATATATCTATTAATGTTTCACCACTTAAATTCATATATGTTTGTGGCTTAACTAAAAGAACTTTCTCAGAACCTATTCTTCCTTCTCCTATTAATGCCTTATGTTTTATTTTCGTCACAGATATGTCATATTCCTTTGCTAAAATATCTATAACATTAAATCCTACGTTATGTCTTGTATTTTCATATTGCTTTCCAGGGTTTCCTAAACCTACTACTACGTACATAGTATTCCTCCTTAATTACTTATTATGTTAAACCAAAAATTGAGTATATCAAAATTGGTTAATATTATTAAAATTGTTGCTAGTGATATAAATGGTGCAAATGGTATTTTTCTTATTTTATCACTTTTTGTTAAAAGTATATACATACAATATATCGATGCTAATATAAAGGATAAAAATATTAGGTATATTGAATAATTTTTACCTAACACAAAACAACATAAGCCATAAAGACCTATGTCACCTTCACCTAATCCTTTAGTTACTTTAGCTAATATGTATGGTATTATAATTCCTACTAACAGTGATGTTATGTATGTTTTAGCGTCTGGTGATATTAAAAATATTCCACCTTGAATTATTATACCACTAAGTATCGTTATATCATATATGTATGTTGTATGATAGTCTATTATTGAAATTATGATTATAAATGGTATTAGTGATAAGTATTTTATTGATTGTTGTGTTATTCCATACTTTTGATAAGTTAGGACCATTGATAAAATCATTAGGATATAAATTATTATTGTATTAGATTTTGTTTTTGTCAGTTCATCACAGATTTTATAAATTTGATTGTTACAAATATATGAGATTATTATTGCAATTAATATTATATATATCATAAGTTTAATAATAGTAGTAGGCTACTAATATTATTAACTTTATGTATTTTTTGTAATCATCTATAAATCCTATTTTTACAATTTCAAATATGTTTATTTTAATATATTTTATGATATAATATAAATATAAAAAGAAATCACAACCTATTTAGCGGTAGAGTGTGATTTTCATATAAATTATTTTCTAATTTTTATGTCCACCCTTCTTGGCTTTAGGGTGGTTTTTACTTTTACAAATAAATTCTCTTAACTTTATGTAAGAATCTATTATTATAGAAATACAATATGTAAATACAATACATATTATAGCTATTTCTTTAAGTATCTTAAGTTTATCCATATATTTCACCTCCTTCCATGAAAAATGGAATTAGGCTTTAATATGAAAACTCACACCCTATAGATTGTAATTTCTCGAATTTTAATTATACCATAAAAACTGGTATATTAGAATAATCCAATATACCAGTTTATTATATTTGTACCATATAAGATACTTATCAATGCCCCCACAGATATAAACGGTCCATAAGGTATCATTGAATTAAATTCTTTTTTCTTAATCTTACTATATATTATAGTAGCTACTCCATAAATAGCTCCAACATAAACACTTAAAAGTATTGTAAGTAAACCTAGTTTTATTCCTAAAAATAGTCCTACCATACCGAATAGCTTTATATCTCCACCACCCATTACTTCTTTCTTTATTATAAGCTCTATTAAATAGATTAAAACTAACATTCCTCCACCACATATTAGACCTCCTAATAAGCTATCTTTTATGCTTATTCCTTGTCCTAATATATTGAAGATTACCGCTCCTACTGAACCAAATATTACTAGTTCATCAGGTATTATGTAATAGTCTAAATCTATGAAAGTTATTATAACTAATAAAGAAACTAATAATGAGTAATATAAAGTCATTATACTTGGTCCATACACACTATACACTAATACAAACAATATTCCTGTTAATAACTCTACTAAAGCATATCTTGGACTTATCTTTTGTCCACAATATCTACATTTTCCTCTTAATAAAGTCCAGCTTAATATTGGTACTAAATCTAATGGCTTTAATCTAGTATTACAGTTATAGCAGTGTGAAGGTGGATTAACTACTGATTTTTTATTTGGTATTCTGTAAATACATACATTGAAAAAACTACCTAATAATGCTCCAATTATGAATGATACTATCGCAAAATATATGTACATAATTAATATCTTTCTCCCACTAATCTACTTGTAAACTCATAGTCTGTACATCTACTTAATACACTATCTCTAGATATAAGACCTCTTCTATATAAGTTAACTAGCTCTTGGTCCATAGACTGCATTCCTTGTTTACTTCCTGTTTGTATTATGTTTTGTATTTGATAAGTCTTGTTTTCTCTTATAAGGTTTCTTATAGCTGGATTTGCTACCATTACCTCTAATGCTGCAACTCTTTTTCTTCCATCTATAGTTTTTATAAGCTGTTGAGATACAACTCCTTCACAAACAGTTGATAACTGAGTTCTAACTTGTTGTTGTTGCTCTGATGGGAACATATCAACTATTCTGTCTATAGTTTTCGCTGCTCCTACTGTATGTAAAGTCGAGAAAACTAAGTGACCTGTTTCTGCTGCAGTTAATGCTATTGATATAGTTTCAGGGTCACGCATCTCCCCTACAAGTATAACATCAGGGTCTTGACGAAGTATTGCTCTTAATGCAGAGTTAAAACTTTCTGTATCTTGTCCTATTTCTCTTTGGTTTACTAAACTTTGCTTGTGATCATGTACGTATTCTATTGGGTCTTCTAATGTTATTATATGTCTTTGTTGATTTTCATTTATTATGTTTATTAAACTTGCTAAAGTTGTACTTTTACCACTTCCTGTTGGACCTGTTACAAGTACTAAACCTTTGTGCTTTTCTGCAAAATTTTTTAAAACTTCTGGAAGTCCTAAAGTATCAAAGTCTGGTATATGTGATGTTATTGTTCTTATTGCTATCGCAAAGTTTCCTTTTTGTTTATAGGCATTTACTCTGAATCTTTCTCCAGATTCTATTGAAACTGAGAAGTCACATTCTCCATCTTCTTCTATTCTTTTAAAGTTCTTTTCTCCTGCTATTTCTCTTGTCATAGCTTGTGTGTGTTCTTTTGTTAATACTGTTTCTGATAAGTTTACGAAAGAACCTTTTACTCTTGCTATTGGTGTGCTGTTTATTGTTATATGTATATCTGATGCACCTAATTCTATTGATTTTTTTAATAAATCATGTATGTTCACATTAATTCCCCTTATCATATGGCTTATTTTATAATTTTATATTATCAAATATACTTTATTTTATAACCATATTTTTCATAAATATTCCTAGCATAAAAAAGCTATTATCATAAATTTAATTATATAACCTTTTATTCATAATATTTTTTATTATTCCTGCATCATAAATATAAGGTTTAATGAATATTTTAATTAATATAGAAATTTATAGCATAAAAATACACCCTATTATAAAATAAGGTGTATTCATTAATTAAAATAATTGACTTATAGATTCGTTAGCGAATATTTTCTTTATTGCATCTCCAAATAAATGTGCAACAGTTTTTACTTGTATCTTATCTATCTTCTTTTCTTCAGGAAGTTGTATAGTATCAAGAACTATTAACTCACTTATAGCAGAAGCTTCTATTCTTTCTATTGCTGGACCTGATAATACTGCATGTGTACAACAAGCGTAAACTTCTTTAGCACCAAATTCTTTAAGTGCATTAGCAGCATTACATATTGTTCCTGCTGTATCTATCATATCATCTAATAATATAACATTTTTATCTTTAACATCGCCTATTATGTTCATTATTTCACATACGTTAGCTTTTGGTCTTCTCTTGTCTATTATAGCTAGAGGGACATCTCCATCTAATCCATTAGCAAATTTTCTAGATCTTGTAACACTTCCTAAGTCAGGAGATACTACTACTAAATCTTCTATGTTTTTGCTGTTGAAGTAGTCTGCTAATATTGCACCACCTTGTAAATGATCTAGTGGTATATCAAAGTATCCTTGTATTTGTGCAGCATGTAAATCCATAGTTAAAACTCTATCTGCTCCTGCTGCTGTTATTAAGTTTGCAACTAATTTAGCTGTGATTGGATCTCTTGCCTTAGCTTTTCTATCTTGTCTTGCATATCCGTAGTAAGGAATAACTGCTGTTATTCTTCCTGCTGATGCTCTTTTTAATGCATCTATCATTATTAATAATTCCATTAAATTTTCATTTACTGGGCTATTAGTTGATTGAACTACGAAAACATCGCATCCTCTTACTGTTTCATTCATGTTTACGCTTATTTCGCCATCACTAAATGTACCTACTTCACAATCTGCTAAAGGTACACCTATGTAATCAGCTATTTTTTGAGCTAATTCTTTAGATGAATTACCTGCAAGTATTTTGATTTCACTTCCGCTAGTGTTCATTTGTATCCTCCCAAAACTTTAAAAACAATTTATTTATTAAAATTTAGGCGTTTTGCCTTAAATAATAAGCTATTTAGTTGCTATTTATTGTTATCTCTTTCTTCCTTTTTTGCTACCCAGCCTTCTTTTATCACTTGTCTTTCTCTGGCTACTGCTAATGCTCCTTGTGGAACATCATTAGTTATAGTTGATCCTGTAGCTACGTATCCCTTTTCTTCTACAGTAACTGGTGCAACTAAGTTAGAATTTGAGCCTATAAATGCTCCATCTTTAACTGTTGATTTAAATTTATTTTTGCCATCGTAGTTTACAAATACTACTCCGCATCCTATATTTACATCCTTACCAACGTGTGCATCTCCTATATATGATAAGTGTGATGCTTTAGAGTTATCTTCTATAGTAGCATTTTTAACTTCTACGAAGTCTCCTATTTTAACATTGTTTCCTATATTACTATTTGGTCTTAAGTATGCATATGGTCCTACTGTAGTATTTTCTCCAACAGTACTATCTACTATTGTTGAACTTTGTACTTCTGTATAATTTCCTATTTGAGAATTTGTTATACTACAATTCATTCCTATTACACAGTTTGTTCCTATTTTAGTATTTCCTCTAAGCATTGCTCCAGGATATACTATAGTATCATTTCCTATTTCTACATCTGCTTCTATATAAGTTGAGTTAACATCTATTATTGTTACTCCATTTACCATATGAGATTCATTTATTCTTCTTCTCATTATTTCTTCAGCTTTTGATAATTCAACTCTTGAATTAACTCCCATTAGTTCTTCTATTGTAGAACCATTGTAAGCCCCTACTTTTTGACCTTTATCTCTCATTATTTTGATTGTATCTGTTAGGTAGTATTCACCTTGAGCATTGTTGTTATCTAATAAATCAAGACTTTCTCTTAATGATTTCCCATTGAAGCAGTATATTCCTGAATTTATTTCTTTTGCTTTCTTTTCTTCTTCATTAGCATCTTTTTGCTCTACTATTTTAAGTAGATCTTTGTTTTCATCTCTTATTATTCTTCCATATCCAGTTGGATTATCTACTGTAGTTGTAAGAACTGTTGCATGATATCCGTGTTCTATATGGTAATCGAATAATCTTTTTAATGTTTCTTCTTTTACTAAAGGTGTATCTCCGCAAAGCACAACTATAGTATCATTATCATTTATATATTCTTTAGCCATCATTACTGCATGACCTGTTCCTAATTGCTCTGTTTGCATTGCTATCATAGTGTCTTTAGGTAATTTTTCTTTTACTACATCAGATTCGTGACCTAAGATTGCAACTATATCATTAACCCCTGATTTTTTTGAAACGCTTATTACGTGGTTTACCATTTCTTTCCCACATACTTTATGTACAACCTTTGGATATTTAGACTTCATTCTTGTTCCTTTACCAGCGGCAAGAATTATCGCTTTAAAATTCATGTCCCCACTCCATTCATTAATTATTTTCCTATATATGTATAATATGTAAAATTACATATTAGTATTCAATGTCATTCATTTCTACTAACTAATATATCACTTTTTTACAAAAAAGTATATATTTAAACAAAGTTTACTGACTTTAACAACAAAAAAGAGCCGAAAGTTCGACTCTTAACAATTTATATATATTCTTTCATAATTTAATTTTAGCAAAAAATTAACTTGAATCATCTTACCAACGACATATCCTTAGTATTGCTATAGATATATCCGTTATTCAAAATTATTCAGCTGCAACTTCTAGTTGAGCTACTGTTTCATGGTAAGCTTTTAATACTGCATCTTCTACTACTTGTCTCATTTCAGCATTTATAGGATGAGCTATATCTCTGAAGTTTCCTTCTCCTACTTTTCTGCTTGGCATTGCTATGAATAATCCATTATGACCTTCTATAACCTTTATGTCATGTACTACAAATAGGTTATCAAAAGTTAATGAAACTATACATTTCATTTTACCTTCATCTGTTATTTTTCTTACTCTTACGTCAGTTATCTTCATCTCTAAATATCCCCCTTTAATTTTGACAAAATATAATCTTTAAATAATATATTTATTTTTCTATCTAGTCTCTTAATAGAAGTAATTCTAGATTATTTTAAAATATCCTTTTTATTTTTTTAAATTTTTTATATATTTTTTATTTTATTCCTCATCTGTATCATCTAATACATCTTCTAAGTCATAATTTTCTTCATGATCTTCATTTTTATATTCATCTTTAAATGTTTTTAAATTTGGTTGTACTGATATTTTATCACCTTGAACATCTAATTCTATTAATGATATGTAATTTTTAACCATTTTTTCTTCTGGCTGAGTTGTCGATATAAATACTCCCGTTCCAACAACTTCTGCTCCAAATTCAGTCATAAGGTCTATCATACCTTTTATAGTTCCCCCACCTCTCATAAAGTCATCGATTATTATAACTTTACTGTCTGGCTTTAGAGCTTTTCTTGGTAAACTCATACTTTCAACTTTTGATGTGTTTCCACTTACATATGTCATACTAAGAGTCGGACCTTCTGATACTTTTATATCTTTTCTTATTATAACAAGCGGTAAGTTCATAGCCTTTGCTGTCATAAGTGCCATTGGAATTCCCTTAGTTTCCATTGTAACAACATAATCTGCTTCTGCATAATCTATATTTGAGGCCATTATTTTTCCTATTTTTGATACTATTGTAGGATTATATATTAAATCGATTAGGTATAAAAATCCTCCAGATAGGATTCTTGACGGATCACTTATTTTTTGACATAAATCTAGTAAGAATTCCTCATTTTCAGCTTTAGATGTTTTTGGTATATATTTTACTCCACCTGCTGCTCCAGATATTGTTATAACTTTACCTAATTCTAGTTTTTCAAATACGTTTTTTACTACTAATAAGTCTTCACTTATTGTTGACTTTGCTGCATTAAATTGATTCGTAAAGTGGCTTAATGTAAATATTTTATTTGGATTATCGGATAGTATTTTAACTATAGCTCCTATTCTTTCCGTTCTTTTAAATTTCATTAGTTTTACCTCCTAAACTAAATAATGCACAACTATTTTTATTATGATATAATAGTAATTATGTTTATTTAGTTTTAAATATATATTATATGTATATTTATTCTAAAATAATATTGAACATTCTAATATTATACCACAAATATAGTTCATATTGTAGAACTTAATTGATAAAGAAAGGTGGTTTTGTTATGAAGATACATTTTATAGGGATTGGCGGTATTAGCATGAGTGCTTTGGCGGAAATTTGTATTAACAAAGGTTATCAAGTTTCTGGTTCAGATATGAATGAATCATATCTTTTAGATAAGCTAAGAAATCAAGGTGCTAAAATATTTATCGGCCATAGTAAAGAGCATATATCTGATGATGTAGATATGGTTATTTATACTGCAGCTGTTCATGAAGATAATCCTGAAATGATAGCTACTAAAGAAAAAAATAAGCTTACTATGAATAGAGCTGCTTTCTTAGGTCAAATAATGAGAGAATATAAAAACTCAATAGCAGTATCTGGAACTCACGGTAAAACTTCAACAACTTCTATGCTGTCTACTATATTCGAATATGCTGATTTAGACCCTACTATATTAGTTGGTGGTAATTTAAGTGTTATAGGTGGTAATGTTAAGATAGGTAATTCAGATCACTTTATAACAGAAGCCTGTGAATATGTTGATAGTTTCCTTAACTTCAACCCAAAAATATCTATAGTTTTAAACATAGAAGAAGATCATCTTGATTATTTCTCTGGTATAGATGAAATAAAAGCTTCTTTCAACAAGTTTGGAAAACTTCTTCCTAAAAACGGATATTTTATAATAAATGGGGACGATGAAAATACAAAAGATATATTATATGATGTAAAAGCTACTATAGTTAAATATGGTACTAATCCATCTAATGATGCTGTAATTTCAAACATAGAATTTGATGAAAATGGATATGGAATGTTTAACTTAAGCTTTAACGGAAAAGATTTAGGTAGATTTGAACTTTCTGTTCCTGGAATACACAATATATATAATGCTAGTGCTGCAATACTTGCTTCTTACGTTTCTGATATTGATTTAGAAGTTATAAGAAAAAATATAAAATCTTATAATGGAGTTGGTAGAAGATTTGAAGTTAAGGGTAGCTATAATGGTGCATTAGTTGTTGATGATTATGCTCATCATCCAACAGAGTTAAAGGCAACTTTATCTGCTGCTAAAAAGTTAAAGAAATCAACTTTATGGTGTATATTCCAACCACATACTTATACTAGAACAAAATCTTTATTAAATGAATTTGCTGAAGCATTCTACTCTGCTGATAAGGTTATTATAACTGATATTTATGCTGCTAGAGAGAATGATCCAGGAGGTATACATTCTAAGGATTTAGTTGAAAAATTATATCAAAATCATGTAGATGCAACTTATATAAGTAATTTCGAGGATATAACTGAGTATTTAAGAAAACATGTTCAAAATAATGACTTAGTTATAACAGCTGGAGCTGGTCCTATATTCAAAGTTGCTGAAGCTTTAGTCGAAGAAAAATAATACTTATATATATATATTTAAATAAAAAAGGAGCTAATCTTAATGCTAGATTGCTCCATTTTTTATATTTATTCTGAATCATCAGAATCTACTGGTAGTCTAAATATCTCTTCTCTTAAATACTCATATAGTGCTATAGATACTTCATAGTAAGCTTCACCCTTATCTGATGATATCTTTACATAGTCTTTACCCATTGTTTCTATTTTTAAAGTATAGTTATCACCATGTATATCTATAGTAAAGTTATACTTACTTCTTTCTTTATTCTTTTCTGGTTGTATTTTACCAACAATTCTTTTTGATGACATTTTATATGCTAAATCATCATATTTCCACTTATGTATTGTTTTCTTTTGATCATTATAAGATACACTTACATTTTTCCATGTTTTATACTTTTTCACAAAATCAAATGATGTATATATACTCCCACTTAAAACTTTTTCGAATCTTGTTTTTTCAGATACTGGTATTTTATAATATACTTCTTCATTTACAGTATATATTCTAAAAAGATTTAAATCTGTTGAAAATCTTACCCCATCATCAGAGTATCCAGTATATATTGGTGTGAATTTATCTGATTTCCTTACTTTTGAAAATTTAGTAAGTTCATATTTTACTTCATCCCAATAAATTTCATCTACTTTTATATTTTCTACTTCTTCATTAGACATATAAATCTTTTTCTTGCTACTTAATTGCTTCATAAGTGGTCTATTATCTATTTCTTCATCTTCTTTAGATTCTACTTTAGGCTTATCTTTATTATCTAAGTATGTACCTGCATAAAAAGCAAGACCATATATTATAAAGAAGGCAACTATAGATATAGCCACTAATACACTCTTTTTAATTTTTCTTTTTTTTACCATTCCTATCCTCCTAAGCTTATGTAGTCATAAAGTAATTATATTACTTTTTTGTTCATTTTTTAAGTAATAATTCTTATTATCTATATTTCCTTGGAAATTAAATAGATTTTTTATCTTTTACTTTCTAATTATAGTCAAATAACTTAAATGCTATTTACTATTTTATAATTTTATACGTAAAAAATAAGTACCTCAAATCCTATTTGTTGAGGTACTTACTTATATATATTATGCTTCTTTTATTATTTCTCCTACCATCACTGCAGAGTTTATTAAATCTTCTATAGCTATATATTCTTCTAATGTATGTGCTTTTTTCATACCTATTCCTAAGTTTACTGATTTTATTCCATTTTTATTTAATATATTAGTATCACTTCCTCCACCTGTAGAAGCTGTTTTTCCTTCTATATTCATATTAGAGAAAGCTTTTTTAGCTAATTGAACTATTTCATCAGTTTCATATATATTAAATGGTCCATATGCTCTTTTAACTTCTATTTCTATTTCTGCCCCAAACTCTTTAGCAGCATTTTTAAATGTTTCTACCATATGATTAGTTTGAGCATCTAATTTTTCTTCACTTAAACTTCTAGCTTCTGCAACTATTTCTAGTTCTGGCATAACTATATTTGTAGCTATTCCACCTTTAACTATACCTATATTTGCAGTAGTTTCTTCATCTATTCTTAATAATTTCATATTTTCTATAGCTCTTGATGCTACCATTATAGCACTTATTCCATTTTCTGGTTGAAGCCCTGCATGAGCTGGTTTTCCTGTTATTTTAACCTTTATTGCATCTTGAGCAGGTGCTTTTACTATTATTTCTCCTGGAGATCCTCCACTATCTAATACAAATGCATACTCTGCATCTATTTTAGAATAGTCTAGATTTTTAGCTCCATGTAATCCACCCTCTTCCCATATAGAGAATACTACTTGTATATCAGCATGATCTATGTTATTTTCTTTTATATTTCTTAAACCTTCTAGTATTGCTGCTATGCCAGCTTTATCATCTGAACCTAGTACTGTAGTGCCATCACTCTTTATTATTCCATTAGCTTCGTCTATTATTGGTTTTACACCGATAGATGGGCTAACTGTGTCCATATGAGAGCTGAATAATATTTTTTTACCACTTCTATTTCCTTTTAACGTTGCTATTACGTTTCCTGTTTCTCCCCCTGTTTTTTCACCAGCATTATCTATAATAACTTCACAGCCAATTTCTTCAAGCTTCTTAACTAAAACTTGAGCTACTTTTCCTTCTTTAGAAGATGGACTGTCTATTTGCACTAATTCTAAAAATTCATCTATAAGTCTTTGTTTATTTACCATTTTATCCCCTCCAAAATATATATTTATATATATTTTAGATTTTTTAGAACAATATGTCAATTTTTTCACTAATAAATTATTATTAGATTTATTTTAGAATTCTTCTCGTTCTAGAATCTATAAAACATAGCCAATACCCTAATTTATCACTTCTAGTGTCACATGGTTGGTATGTTGTAAATCCTGTATGGCCTTTATCTGGCTGTTCATCTTTTTTACCTGGTATTGCATAAATATAATTTTTTCTCTTATTATATTCATCATATTGTACCCCAAATAAATAATGTCTATATTTATATGAATTCATAACTGTATCACTATACATAGTATAATTTAATGTATTTACATAACCTAAATTCGGCATTGTATATCCAGATAATGTAAATGGATTTATCTCTATTTTCCACCATCTAGTATTTTCTATTGGCTCTCCTGTAAAAGGTATTACTTCTTTGAATTGTCTTAATCCCTTTTTAATTTGTCTTGGCATTAATAATGTTCCAGCAGTTTTAGATGGGTCATATGAATAATCTTGATTTTCTTCTTCTCTTCTTTCTGTCTTTGTGTATCTTTTTTGATTTGTTCTTTGCTTTTCTTTATATTTTGAGTATTTATCTGGTTGTTTTGGAGTTACTTTTGGATTTTCTTGAACTGTTGTATATTCTCTTTTAACTTCTTTTACCTCTTCAACTTCCTCTTCATCATAGCTATCATCTTCAACTTCTTCTACAGTAGATGTATAACCTCTATTATATTGAGGTTCATCATCTACTTCTATATACTCTATCTCTTCATATTCATATTCATCGTCATCATCACCGTCTATTTCTATATACTCTATTTCTTCATATTCATATTCATCGTCATCATCTTCAGTATCAATGTATATATCTTCTGTATCTTCTAAATCATCAAGCTCGTCATCAAATTCCTCTTCATATTCATCTTGACCTGCAAATAATATTTCTTCATAATTTTCTATCTTATTTCCTTTAAAACCAATAAGAGGTACTTGTTTCTCATGTAACAATGCTATCCCTTTTATTTCTATGTCATTTCTTTCTAAATCAAAAACAAATTCTCCTTTTCCTTGTTCACTCAAAACAACATTACCTAAGTCTAATGTTTCATAATCACTTTGTATAGCAACTACTTTATATCCATCTTTAACGCATTTAAGGTTCTCTACATATAAGGCTACTACTGCTTTTTCTTCATTTATTTCTACTTTAGCAAATGCTTTTGGTAAAACTCGTTCTTTATATCTAAAGTTCATATCCTTAGCTTCAAGAATTATATAATCTCTTTTAAATTTTCTTTTAGTCGCCATTTTTATCCCCCCTTAACATAATCTCTCTAGATAGTATATGAGTGATTATATAAAAAAAGTACCTTCAATTATTTTGAAGGTACTTTTGTATTTACTGCATTTGCAAGAGTTGCAAATTCTTCTATTGAAAGAGTTTCTCCTCTTCTTTTTTCATCTATATTAGCCATTTGTAATACTTCTTTTATATCATCTTTGCTTAAGAATCCTAATCCACCTAATGCATTAAGTAATGTTTTTCTTCTTTGTCCAAAGGCAGCTTTTACAGTTTTAAAGAATATATCTTCATTATCTACAGGATATTTTCTTTCTTCTCTTACATGAAGTCCTATAACTGTTGAATCTACATTTGGCTGTGGTATAAACATATGTCTTGGAGCTTTTGCAACTATTTCTGTGTCACAGTAGTATTGCACAGCTACTGATAAAGCACCATAATCCTTTGTTGATGGTACTGCATTCATTCTATCTGCAACTTCCTTTTGTACCATTACTACTATGTCAGTAACTGGTATATCTTCTTCTAAGAACTTCATAACTATTGGAGTTGTTATATAGTATGGAAGGTTTGCAACTAATTTAACTGGACCTCCATCTAACTTTTCTTTTACTAATGTTTCTACATCAACCTTTAATATATCTTGGTTTACTACTCCAATGTTATCAAATTCGCCTAATGTTTCACGTAGAATAGGTATTAAAGTTTTATCTATTTCTATAGCTACAACTTTGTCTGCTACCTTTCCCATTTCTCTAGTAAGTGTCCCTATCCCAGGACCTACTTCTATTATTTTATCTCCCTCAGAAAGTCTAGCTCCTGCTAATATTCTGTCGATTACGTTATCATCTATTAAGAAGTTTTGTCCTAATGATTTAGAAAATTTAAAGCCATGCTTCTCTACAACGTCTTTTGTAGCTCTATGTGATGAAAGTCTATCCATTATCATTCTCCTATTTATTTTATTTTCACTCTATCGTGAATCTTATAATCTATTTAAATTAAAGTTATTCTAATAAAAATTCGCTTCGCTTAAGCGATGTGTTGGCGAAACATTTCATTTTATCAACAATATATCCTTGCTGAAAGTATGATACATATATTGCTCAAAAACACAACTTATACTATATTTGAGTTAATGCTTGTTCAAATTCTTCTCTGCTAACTCCATAGTTATTTAATCTACTTAGAAATTGTTTTGCATTTCCGTATCCTATTCCAAGTATTTTACCTAATTCATCTCTTCTATGTGATGCATCTTCATTTCCTATAAGTCCATTTCTTATTAAATCAACTTGCTTAAATTCTTCTCTTTTTTCTGTACTTTCTGTTCTTACTCTTTCAAGTGCTGCTAATATACTTTTAGGACTTGCATTTTCTATTCCTATATCGCCGTCTTTCTTAGCTTCTTCTCTTGGTAAAAATGCATGTTTACATCCTGGTACTTCTGCAGCTATTTTTTTTCTAATTTTCTCACCTGCGAAATCTGGATCAGTAAATATTATTACACCTCTTCTTTTTTGAGCTGCTTTTATTCTTTCCATTACTCCTTTAGGAAATCCAAATCCACCAGTAGTTATAAGCTCTGCATCTAATGCTCTTTTAACTGCTGTTACGTCATCTCTTCCTTCTACTACTATTATTTCTTTTATCATATAAATTCACCTTTTCCGCTCATTTTTAACTTAACTTCTTTATATTTTAAGCCTTATATGTATTTTTATCAAGTTTATATATTTATCTTATTATCTATTTTTAACGAGTTTACATCATAATATAAGCATATACATTAAAAGAGATTTCAATATGCTCTTAATAGAATATAGTTTAAATCTTATATCTAAAATTTTTATAGTTTATTTTTAATAAAAAAATGCTATAATATAATTAAAATAAAAAGAAATTACAATCTCTTTTGCCGTAGAGTGATAATTTCTATACAAGAACTATATAAGTTAAATTATAATATTTCTATAAGTCACTCTTATTGCCGTTAGAGTGATTTTTTATTTTATCATATAAATAACACGTTAGCATACCAATTATTATGGTATCTGAATTATTTAATAATAACTTTAAAATTTCCATACCTTTTCACCTCCTTCTCTTTAGAAGTAGGTATTTCATTAGTATAGAAATATCACTCTAAGATTGTAATTTCATTAAAATATATTACACTATATTAATATTTTTGTAAAATATTATGTTATAAAAATTAGTTTTACTATTTTTAATAAAGTAAAAGCTATGAAATATATAATCTTACTCAAGATTTTATTTCATAGCTTTTTTATTTAATCTATATATAAAATACCAACCTATTTTATATTAAATAATCTTTTTGCATTTTCCTTAGTAGCTTCACAAACTTTTTCATAAGATATCCCCTTCTCTTGAGCTATCTTGTCTGCAACAAATGCTACTAATGATGGGTCATTTCTTTTACCTCTATGTGGCTCTGGAGCCATATATGGAGAATCAGTTTCTATTAATAAGTACTCTAAAGGTATTTCTTTTGCTACTTCTCTAGTTTTCTTATTGTTTTTGAAAGTAACTGTTCCTGGTATTGAAATATAACATCCCATTTTTACATATTCTTTTGCTAACTCCACGTTTCCGCTATAGCAATGAAGTACACATCCTATTTCAGGAGATTTAGTATTTTTTATTATCTCAAAAGTATCTTGATGTGCATCTCTATCATGTATTATTATTGGAAGTTTTAATTCATTAGCAAGTTCAATTTGTTTTTTAAACCATTCTTTTTGAACTTCTCTAGGAGAATTATCATAGTAATAATCTAATCCTATTTCACCTATTGCAACTACCTTTTCATTTTCAGTAGCTAATTTTCTTAATGTATCTATAGCAGTGTCATCTAAGTCTTTTACATCATGTGGATGTACTCCAACTGCTGCATATATAAAGTCATATTTATTAGCAAGCTCAACACTAGATATAGATGTTTCTATATCAGCACCTGGATTTAATACTAAATCCACGTGCTCTTCTTGTAATTTTTGTATTAATGCTTCTCTATCTTCATCAAATCTTGCATCATTTAAATGTGCATGTGAGTCAAATAACATAGTTTTCACTCCTTAACGAACTTCGCATCCTGAATTTGCACCAGTTGCAACTGGTACTATTAAGTCATCTCCGTCATTTCCAGCAGCTAATATCATACCTTGAGATTCAACACCTCTTAACTTAACTGGCTTTAAGTTACATACAACTATAACGTCTTTTCCAACCATTTCTTCTGGATTATACCATTTAGCTATTCCAGATACTATTTGTCTTGTTTCTGGTCCAACTTTAACTTGAGATACTAATAATCTATCAGCCTTTGGATGTTTTTCACAGCTTAATATTTTACCTACTCTAAGTTCTACTTTATCTAAGTCATCTATTGTTATATTCTCTTTGTGCTCTATTAGCTCTTCCTTTGGTTCATCTTTCTTTTCAGAGAATAATTCATTTAATTCTTCAACTTCTTTTTCTATGTCTAATCTTGGGAATAAAGCTTCACCTTTATGAACTTTAGTGTTTTCTCCTATAAGTCCGAAAGTCTTAACACTTTCCCAAGTCTTTAAGTTTTCATCAGTTATTCCTAATTGGTCGTATATCTTAACAGCTGTTGCATTCATTATTGGATTTATTAATGTAGCAACTATTCTTATAGATTCACATAAGTTGTATAAAACTGTATCTAACTCACCTTTTTTAGCTTCATCTTTAGCTAAAGCCCAAGGCATAGTTTCATCTATATATTTGTTAGTTCTTCTTATTAACTTCCAAGCAGATTCTAAAGCTTCATTAAATTGAAGTTTGTTCATCTCTATTTCAAAGTTTTCTACTGATAATTTAGCAGTTTCTTTTAAACTTTCATCAAATGCAGTAGCTACATTTGCCATTGGTATTATACCATCATTGTATTTTTCAACCATAGAAACAGTTCTACTTACTAAGTTTCCTAAGTCATTAGCAAGGTCTGAGTTAAGTCTTGTTACAAAGTTTCTATGAGTGTAGTTTCCATCTTGTCCAAATGCAAATTCTCTTAATAAGAAATATTTTAATGCATCTACTCCGTATCTTTCTATCATTTGCTCAGGGTAAACTATATTTCCTTTTGATTTACTCATCTTATCATTATCGAATAATATCCAACCATGTCCGTATACTTGTGTTGGCACTTCTTCACCTAATGCCATAAGTATTGCAGGCCATATTATAGTGTGGAATCTCATTATTTCTTTACCTACTATATGAACGTTAGCTGGCCAGAATTTCTTATAATCAGCATCATTTTCACTCATATATCCTAAAGCTGTTATGTAGTTACATAATGCATCTACCCAAACATATATAACGTGTTTTTCGTCAAATGGTACTTTTATACCCCAGTCGAAAGTAGTTCTAGTTACACATAAATCTTCTAATCCTTTATCTAAGAAGTTTGCAACCATTTCGTTCTTTCTTGATACTGGGAAGCAGAAGTTAGGATCAGCAAATAATTCTCTTAATCTATCTTCATATTTAGATAATTTAAAGAAATAAGCTTCTTCTTTAGCTATGTATGTATCTCTTCCGCAGTCTGGACATTTATTTCCTTCTAATAATTGAGATTCAGTCCAGAAACTTTCACATGGAGTACAATATCTTCCTTCATATGAACCTTTGTATATATCACCTTGCTCATATAACTTAGTGAATATTTTTTGTATTATAACTTTATGTCTATCTTGAGTAGTTCTTATAAAATCATCATATGATATATCCATAGTATTCCATAATTTCTTTATATCAGCTATCATTCCATCTAGGTATTCTATTTCTGTCATACCTTTTTCTCTAGCAGTCTTTTGTATTTTTTCTCCGTGCTCATCAGTTCCTGTTAAGAATTTTACATCGTATCCACAGAAACGCTTGAATCTTGCTATTGCATCTGCTGCAACAGTTGTATAAGTATGCCCTATATGTAAGTTACCACTTGGGTAATATATAGGAGTTGTTACATAAAAACTTGGTTTTGTCATTGTTTTTTCCTCCTCATATGTAGAAATTAATATTAAAAAACTCGCCTCCTATGAACATGCATAGGGGCGAGATTATTCGCGGTACCACCCTAATTTATCTAAATTTTATTATATGCTTATTATTAATTTCTTTTAAAATTAATTTTTATAATGTCTATAATTTAGATATCTTAACAGACTATAACGGGTCCAATCGTTTTATCTTAAAGATAGGTAATCTATCATTCGGATAAAAAGCTCCGAGGCCATCTTCAATAATTCCTTTAACGCTAGCTTTCACCTATCCTAGCTCTCTGTAGAAAAAGTTATTACTTACTCTTCTCTTCTTAGCTTTGTACATTTGTATATTTTACTATAATAATATATTTTATACATATTATTATAACTTAATTTTTTAATATCTTAAAATTAATTATAAAAAATTTAAAATTCTATGTAAATAGTTTTTTCTATTTCAATATGTAATTATATCATACTCTAATTCCATTACACAAACATTATATAGCATATAAATACAGATGCTATAACTCCTACAATATGACTTATCATAGCACATGTTAATGTGTGCCTAGTATTTTTTATTTTTAAGCTACCGTAATAAATTGCCATAGTATAAAATATTGTTTCAGATGCACCAACTATCGTAGCCCCCATTCTTTCAATAATAGTATCCACTCCCACTCGTTGTGCAAGCTCAGTATACATACCCAAAGCACCACTACCAGATAATGGCTTAACTATAATCAATCCTATTAATTCCTTTGGTATACTCATTAGATTCGCTATAGGCTTAAATATAAATTCAAGAGCTTCTATACCCCCACCTGTTTTAAATACTCCTATAGCTAAAAATATTCCTATTATGTACGGCGTTATTGACCATGCTGATTTTAATCCATCAACTGCGCCTTTTACAAAACTATCATATATATCTATGTTTTTAGACTTTCCGTAAATAACTATGTAAAGTATTATAAGTGGTACTAATATATTAGAAAATAACTCCATTATCTATTCCTCCCTTGCAAAAGCTTACAAGATATCACGGCTATTATAGTAGACATTGTTGTAGCAAATAATGTTGTAAGTATAATATCACTTGGAGTTTGAGCTCCCATATCTAACCTAATTTTAAGCATTGTAAATGGTATTATCTGAATTGAAGATATATTTATAACTAAAAACATAATCATATCATTAGTAGCTGTATCTTTTTTATTATTTAGAGTCTGTAATTCTTCCATTGCTTTGAGTCCAAATGCTGTTGCACCATTACCTGCCCCAACCATATTAAGTGCCATATTCATAACCATGTAAGACATTGCCTTGTGCCCCTTAGGTATCGACGGAAATAATCTTCTCATTATAGGATTTAGCTTTTTTCCTATCTTATCTATTAATCCTGAATCTTTAGCTATATTCATTATTCCCATCCAAAGAGCCATTACTCCAGCTAAACTTATTGCAAACTCTACACCTCTTGAAGCTTCATTTAATATAACTTTATTTAATTCCCCTAAGTTATTAGTTATTATACTTCCTACTATTCCTATAGAAATCATGTAAAACCAGATTTTTCCCATTGAAATCCCCCCTTCTTAATAATTTTATGAAGCTTGTGTTCTACTTTATACTTGAAACTTCTACTATATTATGTTTTAGTATAATTATGGGGTTTTTTATAATTTTTTAACATTAAGGAGAGATACAATGAGAAATTTAACACTTCTTACGGACTTATATCAGCTTACAATGTTAAACGGATATTTTGAAAAAAACATTCATGAGGATATGGTTATCTTTGATATGTTCTTTAGAAAAAATGCGTGTAATGGCGGATATACTATCGTTTGTGGTATAGAACAATTTGTGGAGTATATAAATAACATTCATTTTTCAGAAGATGATTTAGCTTATTTAAAAAGTTTAAACCTATTTTCTGATAAATTCTTAACATTTTTAAAGGATTTTAAATTTACAGGGGATATATATGCAGTTGAAGAAGGAACAATAATGTTCCCTAACGAACCTATACTTACTGTGAAAGCGCCTTTATATCAAGCACAACTTATAGAAACAGCTTTACTTACAATAATTAATTTCCAATCACTTATTGCAACTAAAGCATCTAGAGTATGTTTTGCTGCTCAAGGAGATCCAGTATTTGAGTTTGGTCTTCGCCGTGCACAAGGGCCTGATGCAGGTACATATGGAGCTAGAGCTGCTGTTATTGGTGGTTGCTCAGCTACTGCCAATGTTTTAGCTGGTAAAATGTTTGATATACCTGTTGTTGGTACTCAGGCTCATAGTTGGATTCAAAAATTTGATACTGAAGTAGAAGCATTCAAAGCCTATGCTGATATTTATCCAGATAAATGCTTACTTTTAGTTGATACTTATAATGTATTAAACAGTGGTCTTCCTAATGCTATAAAAGTCTTTAAAGATTTAAGAGAAAAAGGACACAAACCTTTAGGAATAAGATTAGATTCTGGAGATTTAAAATATTTATCTAACCAGTGTAAAGATGCTTTAGATAAAGAAGGCTTTACAGATATTAGCATAACTGCATCTAACGACCTTGATGAATATACAATAGCTTCATTAAAAGCTGATGGTGCTTCTGTAAATTCTTGGGGTGTTGGTACAAAATTAATAACTTCAGCTGATTCACCTTCTCTTGGAGGAGTTTATAAATTAGCTGCTTCATTTAAGGATGGAGAATTTGAGCCTAAAATAAAACTATCAGAAGATCCTGAGAAGATAAGCAATCCTGGATATAAGAAAGTATTTAGAATATATAACGAAGAAAATAAAGCTGAAGCAGATTTAATTATGTTACACAACGAGAGTATAGATGAAAGTAAACCTTTGACTATATTCCATCCTACATATACATGGAAAACTAAATCTTTTGAAAATTATACAGTTAAAGAACTACTTAAGCCTTTATTTATTAATGGTGAATGTAAATATAAACACAAAAATGTTATGGAGATTAGAGAGTATGTAAATAATGAACTTAATTCATTATGGGAAGAATATAGAAGACTTTCAAATCCTCAAACTTATAAGGTAGATTTATCTAGAGATCTTTGGTATTTAAAAACTAAAATGATAGATTCAAAGAAATTTATTTAATATGATTAAGGGGGACAACACTATGGATATTACAGATTACAAAATTATAGAAATCCTTCAAGAGGAAGGTAGAATATCTATGAAAGATTTAGGAAAGATAGTAGGTTTAACTTCTCCTGCTGTTTCTGAAAGAGTTAAAAGACTAGAAGAAGCAGGGGTTATAGAAGGATATAAAGCTATCGTTAATCCTAATGCTTTAGGAAGAGTTATAAAGGCATTCGTTCATATTTCTTTACCTAGTAATAAATATAACGAGTTTATAGAATCGGCTCGTAAAGATCCTAGAATAGTAGAATGTCATCATATAACTGGAGATGATTGCTCTGTTTTAAAGGTTATAGTTAAGGATATGTATGAATTAGAAGAGGTAATAGACTCTATAAAAAAAGTTGGCTCAACTAAAACTAATGTTATATTATCAACTCCAATTCAGTCTAAGTCTATATTATAAATTTATTTTTAAAGATAAAAGGCTATAAAAAGCTTATTTAATATTAAGCTTTTCATAGCCTTTTAATTTTGCTTATACTTATATATATAATTTGTAAGTACATACTCCATATATGTTTTGATTACTCCCATATCTTCATTAGGATTTAATAATTTTCTAGTTGCTACTATATCTGCATATCCTAATAGCATTATTCCAATGGTATCGTCTCCTAGTTCATCAAATATTTTAAATAATCTTTCTTTGCTCATATCATCAGTTTTATAAAGAACTAAAAGTATCATATGGTTCCTTATATACTTACATAGTAATTCTTTAGCCATTAAAGATAAATTTAAATTGGTAGCTATTTCTTCTCCAATTTTTTCCCCTATTACTTCATGGCCTTTAAAATGTACTCTCCCTGTACTATCAGTAGTTTTACTTCCCGGCTTTCCTGCATCATGTAAAAATAAACCTAATTTTAATATATGATATCTGTTAAATTTATTATCAACTTTAGCTTCTAGATATAATTTAATTTCATCTTTAAGATGACTTCTAAAAAAGTCTACATCTCTCATATCTTCTTCTAATTCTTTTAATGAATATAGGGAGTGTTTATACACATCAACTACATGATATCTACACTCTCCAACTATCTTCATATCTTTTACTATAGGTATTATTTTCTCTAGCTTGTCTTTCTTATCTAAATCTTCAAGCTTGATGTAGGTATTATCAAGAATTAAACTATCTAATAATTCATCTCTTAATTCCATATATACCACCTCAAATTATACATTTTATAAATCTAGTACTTGTTTATAAACAACATCCTTTTTTAATTTTCTATCTTTACAAACTGTCTTGATAGCATCTTTTTTATCCATTCCATTTTCCATTAAAGTTATTACATATTCTCTTTCAGTAAGGTCTTCATAAGAATTTTGTACTGTCTTTTCGCCTTTAAATCCTTCTACGATTAAAACAAATTCTCCCTTTACCTCTTTTTCATTAAATATGTTTATAACTGTTTCTATATCTTCTCTTATTATTTCCTGATATTTCTTTGTTATCTCTCTATTTACTGCTATACGTCTATTTCCTAATACCTTTAACATATCTTTTAAAGTATCTTTTAATCTGTGAGGAGATTCATAAAATATTATAGTTCTACGTTCTTCCTTTAGTTCTTCTAACTGGTTTCTTCTAACTTTTTTATCTCTATCTAAAAATCCTTCAAAAGCAAATTTTGCTGTTTCTAACCCAGATCCAACTAATGCAGTTATAGATGCAGTTGCTCCTGGCAACACTTCTATATCTATATTATGTTCAATAGCTTGCTTTATTATATCTTCACCTGGATCTGATATTCCTGGCATACCAGCATCACTTATTAATGCTATATTTTCACCTTCTAGTAATTTATTTATTAAATATCCGCCTTTTGAGTCTTTATTATGTTCATGATAACTAGTTAAAGGTTTTGATATTTCAAAGTGATTTAAAAGCTTTATACTGTGTCTAGTATCCTCAGCTGCTATTAAATCAACTTCATTCAATATTCTTATAGTTCTATAAGTCATATCTTCTAAATTACCTATTGGTGTTGGACATATATATAATTTACCACTCATTTATTTTTCTCCTATATCTTCATTTGCATATATTGCTTTTAGTTCTTCAGTGTAGTTTCCATCTTCTCCATAAACATATAATGGATCTAATATTTTAAGCTCAGGCTTACCATCTTTCATAAATTCAACTAATACTAAGTTTGGTGCTTTTCCTGCTCTTGGATGTATAAATTGAATTTGTTTTGGTTCCATATTATACTTTCTACCTAAAGTTAATATATCAACTAATCTTATAGGTCTATGAATCATGAAAAACTTTCCTCTTGGCATTGTAAGTCTAGAAGCTGCTCTTATTACATCTTCTAAGTTACATTTAACCTCATGTCTTGATATAGCCTTTTTATCGTTAGGGTTTTTTATTCCATCCATGTGCATATATGGAGGATTTGAAGTTACTACATGATATCCATTTACTTCTAATACTTTATCTATTTCTTTTATATCTGCATTTACTATTTCTACTCTTTCTTCTAAATCATTTAATTTAACCGAACGAGTTGCCATTTCATATACTTCTTCTTGTATTTCTACACCTATAATTTTACTTGCTTGACTTTTTCCAGCTATAAGTATTGGAACTATTCCTGTTCCTGTTCCTAAATCTACAACCTTAGCTCCTTTTTTTACTTTAGCAAAGTTAGCTAATAATACTGCATCTATACCAAAGCAAAATCCGTTAGTATCTTGTATTAGTTTTAGCCCTTTTAATTGTAAATCATCTATTCTTTCTGTTTCTTTTAATTGTACTTCCATATTAATCTCCTCTCATGTCTTAAAATCCGCTTTACTCATATATGTTGTTATAAAAGGTTGTTTGATTATAAATTATAAACATTATATATTTTTTATAATTCCTTAATGTATTAAAAAAGGTAGGAAAAGTCCTACCCCCTTATTATTTATAATTAGTCTTCTAATTTCTTTAATTCTCTTAATGTAGCTTCATCTAATCCTTCATCTCTTAGACTTCCACATCCACCACATTTTTTAGGTTCATGTAAAACTTTAACTTCATCTTTATGACATACTTTTATAGTCTTATCATTAAATTCTATTCTTACTTGCTCTAGTAAAGGATTTACTTCTATTACCTTTCCTTTTGCTTCATCTACTTTTACTAATGCACCTACAACTGGCATAGCATCTATAGCTTCTGCATAAACATCATGCTCATACTTTAGACAACAGAAAAGTCTTCCGCATATTCCTGATATCTTAGTTGGATTAAGTGATAAACTTTGGTCTTTAGCCATTTTTATTGAAACAGGTTGAAAATCTCCAAGCCATGATGAACAGCAAAGTTTTCTTCCACATGGTCCTAATCCACCTATAGTTTTTGCTTCATCTCTAACACCTATTTGTCTTAACTCTATTCTTGTTTTAAATATAGATGCTAAATCTTTTACTAATTCTCTAAAGTCTATTCTACCTTCTGCTGTAAAATAGAATATTAATTTATTTCTATCAAAAGTGTATTCACAATCTATTAAAAACATATTTAAATCATGTTCTTTTATTTTTTGTTGACATAATTCAAAAGTTTCTTTTGCCTTTTCTTTATTTTCAAGATATACTTGTCTATCTTCATCTGTAGCTATTCTTATAATTGGCTTTAATGGTGAAACTAATTCACTTTCATCTATTTCTTTTGGACCCACTACTACTGTTCCATATTCTAATCCCCTAGCTGTTTCTACTACTACATCTATACTTTTTTCTACCTCTAATTCTACAGGATCAAAGTAGTATATTTTTCCAGCATTTTTGAACCTAACACCCACTATCTTTATCATTTTATCACCTCATATATATTTAAAGCCATAACTTGTATACTAATGTTAAAGTTACAATTGCTTCTTATCTTTTTCTTTATATCTTCTATTATATCAATAATTTTAGATACTTGAGAATATGTAATTTTTTTGCTCATATTCTGTAAAAATGTTATTTTATCAATGTTTATTATCATACTCTTATCTACATTTTCTTTTAAAAGCATCATATCTCTAAAATAGTTTATAAGCATATCTAATATACTTATAGCATCTTTTTTATATTTTTCCATACTTGCGGGTATTTCTAAAATATCTATCATATCTTTGTCTAGCATTATTTCTATATAAGTTTGTATTTCATCTCTCATTATAGCAAATTCGGCTGATTCTGATAATTCTATAGCTTTTTCTATACTTCCCCTAGCAAAAGTAGATAATAATTGAGCTCTATTCTCATCTATTCCTTGACTAATCAAATAATTATTTAAGTCTACTAGAGATATTGGTAAAAATTTTATTATCTCACATCTAGATTTTATCGTGTCTAATAGAGCTTCTTTATTACTTGTTATTAATATTATTATAGCATACTCTGGAGGCTCTTCTAATGTCTTTAATAGGGCATTTTGAGCTTCTATAGTCATGCTCTCAGCCTGATTTATAATATATATTTTATATTGATTATGAGGTTTTACTATTATATCTGTTTGTAACCTTCTTATTTGTGCAATCTTTATACTGTTTCCATCTGGATATATATTTATATAATCAGGACTATTTTCTACATTTTCTGTATCTAAAAGTATTTTTGATAATTCTTGGCTAAGCTTTTTTTTACCTATACCATCTATTCCCTCAAACATATATGCATGATTTATTTTATTTTTTTTTATTGAATTTGTAAGATACTTCTTAGCAAAATCCTGGCCTATAATATTATCGAAATACATATTTACCTCTCCATAGACTTTATCCTATCTATTACTAAATTATAAATTTCTTCATGTATGCTATCTATGCTTCTTAATTTATCATTCTCTACGCAATTTATTTTATTCCAATTATACTTATCCGCTATATATAGAGAATTTTCATATGATTTTTCTAAGTATTTTATATCACTTTCATGGATGTCTTTTTTCTTTTCACCTGTAAATTTATTTTTTCTATTTTCCATAAGTTTTTTACTAAAGTTTACGGGTACATCTAAAAATACAACACAATCTGGCTGTGGTATTTTATACATATTAAATTCATAATCTACAAGCCAATCTAAGTACTTATCTCTTTCATCTTCATCCATTTTAGAAGCTTGATGTACCATATTAGATGTTGTATATCTATCTGCAAGAACTATTCCGCCATTGTTATAAAATTCTTCCCATTCTGTTTTAAATGAGGCATATCTATCTACTGAAAAAAATGTAGATGCTATATATGGATCTACATCCGTTGCCTTCTCACCAAATTCACCTCTTAAGTACATTTTTACTAGTGCAGATGATTCAGAATCATAATTTGGATATTCTACTTTTCTTACATTATATCCATCTTTTAATAATCTCTCATATAACTTTTTAGTTTGCGTTGCCTTTCCACTTGCATCTGATCCACTCTCTATAATTATTAACTTACCGCTCATTTTTATATACTGCTTATATTATTTTATAAAGCAGTTTCCACCTCCATATATTCTGTATTAACTATAATTGATGTTAGTTTATTTCTTTGGCCCAATTTATGGACTATTTCTATTTATTAAAATTTATCCATTATAACTATTCTCTATAATTTGTATATACCCTAAGCTAGGGTCTTTCATTCCACTTATACTCATTCCTTTTTGGTGACAAACTAAAATATAATCGATAACTTCTTTAGTTATGATTTCTCCTGGAGATACTAAACATATGCCAGGAGGATAAGGTATGATATATTCTCCACATATTTTACCTATACTATCATATATTTTAACACTTTTCTTCTCATTATAAAATGCTTCTCTTGGACTTAATTCTTTTACTGGTATATTCATAGGATAGTCTATATAGCCTATATTTTTATTACTTATATGATTTAGGCTAATATCTGCTAATGCATATTCTAAGCTCTTAAAATCCCCTCTATCGTTTCCTATTGTACATATTAATAATATTCCATAGTAATTTGACAATTCTACTTGTACATTATAATTCATTCTAAGCATCTCATCCAATTCATATCCTGCCATCCCCAATTCCTTAGATGATATGAAAATTTTTGTTCTATCATCGTCATTATATATATTTATATTTTTATATTTTTCCATATTTTTTTTAAATATATCAATATTGTCCAAAAGTTCATCCATTAAATCTTTACCTTTTGTTTCATATATATCTACAGCTAATTCTAATGACGACATAAGCATATACGATGGACTAGATGATTCTATCATCCTAAGTATAGAAGTTAATCTCTCTTGATTTACTCTTTCTCCTTGAATATGTATCATTGATGACTGTGTAAAAGAAGGTAGTGTTTTATGAGTACTTTGTACTACTATATCAACTCCTTGTTCTAATGCTGTCATAGGTAACTTATCACTTAAACCTAGATGAGCACCATGAGCCTCATCTACTATAACCATCATTCCTTTACTATGAGCATAATTACAAATTGTTTTTAAATCATATACTTTTCCATAGTAAGTAGGATAAGTTAATAGTATTGCCTTTGCATCTAAGTTTTTATCTATTGTGTCTATAGCATCTTCAATCTTTATCCCCATTAATATATTAGTTTTATTATCAATTTGTGGATATATGTATGCAGGTTCTATATCTCCAAGGATAAGTGTGTTTATAACTGATTGATGGCAGTCTCTATTTACAATTATTTTATCTTTTGGATTACATACAGACATCATAGCTGCCTGTATACCACACGTACTTCCATTAACTAGATAATATGTATTTTTACTGTTAAAAACCCTTGCTGCTCTTTCTTGAGATTCTTTTATTATTCCTTCTGGAGAGTGTAAATTATCCGTACCTAATATTTCAGTTGTATCCATTTTATAAAGGCTCTCTAATATATTAGAATAACCTAATCTATCATATATCTTTCCTAATTTATGACCTGGAACATGAAATGAAACTAGATTATTATTAATAATTTCACCTAGTTGATTTAAAATAGATTTTTTCATATTTATCTCCTTATATTAAAAGCCGTTGATGTAAATTATATCAACGGCATAGTCTTAATTAAATAAAAATTGTGTTTTGGATTTATAATGTCTTGGATTTATGTCTATAGACAATAAAAAAAGACTACGTGGCTACGTGCTACTCTCCCAGGCGGTCGCCCACCAAGTAC
>NZ_CATXCO010000008.1:0-32946 GCF_958366745.1 uncultured Romboutsia sp. | reverse complement strand
ATAAGTGTCTTTTTTTGTTTATATATTTGTCTGATTTAATTATACAATTCAGGTTTTATAAAGTTTTGATGTCATTATTTAAGTATTAAAAGATAATAGTAATATCGTTAAATGTCTAAAAACATATTTTAATTTATAATTCGTATTTTTAGATGATAATAAGTGATAAAGTTAATAAAATGATGAAAAATATAAAAAATAAATTATAATTACGAACTATAAGGTGAAAAAACAATAAAATACTTGCAAAAAATAGAACTATATAATATAATTACTAATGTAAGATTAGTTAACAAACGAACTATAAATTGGACGGAGGTAAAAATGCAGGCAATTCAAGAAAATAAAAAAAGTTGGTTAGATAAAACTTTTAAATTATCAGAGAATAACACTTCTGTAAAAACAGAAGTAATAGCAGGAATAACAACATTTATGACAATGGCATATATACTAGTTGTAAATGCTAACATACTTTCAGAAACAGGTATGGATAAGGGTGCGGTATTTGCTGCAACAGCAATAGCAGCATTTATAGGAAGTTGTGCAATGGGACTTTTAGCAAATTATCCAATAGCTTTAGCTCCGGGAATGGGACTTAATGCATTCTTTGCATATACAGTAGTTCTAAGAATGGGATATAGTTGGCAATTTGCTTTATGTGCAGTATTAATAGAAGGAATTATATTTATATTACTTACAATAACAAACGTTAGAGAAAAAATAATAGACTGTATACCACCTGTATTAAAACATGCGGTTACGGCTGGAATAGGATTATTTATAGCATTTATAGGATTAGCTAATGCAGGTATAGTAGTTAACGGAGCTACAATACTTCAATTAGGAAACTTAACAGATCCATTAGTATTATTAACTTTATTTGGTTTAATACTAGCTGGGATATTATTAGCTAAAAATGTTAAAGGAGCATTCCTTTTAGCTATGGTAGTTGTATCAGCAATAGGTATGGTAGCAGGACTTGTACAAATACCAAATGCAATAGTATCAGCTGTTCCATCAATAAAGCCGATATTTATGCAAGCTTTATCAGTTCCAATGGATCAAATATTTAGCTTTGATATGGTTGTGGTTGTATTTACATTCTTATTCGTTGATTTATTTGATACAGTAGGATGTTTAGTAGGAGTTGCTTCAAAAGGAGATATGTTAGATGAAAATGGTAAGCTTCCAAAAGCTAAGCAAGCATTATTTGCAGATGCTATAGGAACTACAATAGGAGCTTTAATTGGGACATCTACAGTAACTGCATATGTTGAAAGTGCATCAGGAATAGGTGAAGGTGGAAGAACAGGACTAACATCAATAACAACAGGAGTAATGTTCTTACTTGCATTATTCTTTGCACCGATATTTACATCAATACCAACGCAAGCAACAGCGCCAGTTCTTATATTAGTAGGAGTTATGATGGCAAGTTCGCTTACAAAGATAGATTTTAACGATTTCACAAATGCAATACCAGCATTTTTAACATTTGCTATGATGCCACTTGCTTATAGTATAGCTGATGGAATAATATTTGGTATAATATCTTTCACAGTTTTAAAATTAGCTACTAATAAGAAGAGTGAAGTAAACTTATCGTTAATATTACTTTCAATATTATTTATATTAAAATTTGTATTCTTAAAATAATAAACTAGCCTAGCACTAAAAAGTGCTAGGCTTTTTAATTTTTAAAATTAATAATAATATACGAATTATTAATAAAGTTTTAAAGTTAAAGTTCGTAAAATGCTTGATAATTTATGAAATATATAATAAAATATAAATACAATATTACGGAATACAAAGAATATTAAAATATTAATACTTAATAATATTCGGATGGTTTCAAAAAAATGAATGACACATCATATTTATGGAGGGGTAAACATGAAAGTAGCTGTAATAATGGGGTCAAAGTCAGATTATCCTAAATTAGAAGAGGGGATAAAGTTATTAGAAAGATTTGGTGTAGAAGTTTCTGTAAGAGCATTGTCAGCACATAGAACACCAAAGCAATTAGTATCATTTTTAGAAGAAATAGAAAATGATACAGACGTAATAATAGGAGCAGCAGGAAAAGCAGCACATTTACCTGGAGTAATAGCTTCTCACACATTAATACCAGTAGTAGGCTTACCAATAAAATCATCGACAATGGATGGTTTAGATTCACTTTTATCAATAGTTCAAATGCCGCCAGGTATACCTGTAGCAACAGTAACAATAGATTCAGGTATAAATGCAGCATTAATGGCACTTCAAATTATGAGTATTAAATATCCAAAAGTAAAAGAAGATTTAGTTTTATATAGAAAAGAAATGGAAGAAAAAGTACTAGAAGATGATAAAAACTTAAGGGGGTAATTTATTATGTTATTATATGAAGGAAAGGCAAAAAAAGTATATTCTACAGAAAGTGAAAATGAGTTTATAGTTTATTTTAAAGATGATGCAACTGCATTCAATGGGGAGAAAAAAGCTCAAATATCATCAAAGGGTATTTTAAATAATAAAATTTCTACAATAATATTTGAAATGTTACACGAGGAACAAATCAAAACGCACTTCGTAAAGAAAATATCAGAAAGAGAAATGTTAGTTAAGAAGGTTGAAATACTACCACTTGAAGTAATAGTAAGAAATATAACAGCAGGATCATTCTGCAAGAGATATGGGGTAGAAGAAGGTATAGTTTTAGATGAGCCAATATTCGAATTATCATACAAAAATGATGCATACGGAGATCCTATGTTAAATGATGACCATGCTGTAGCAATGAAATTAGCTACTAGAGAAGAATTACAATTCTTAAGAAATGAAGCCTTAAAAATAAATGAAATTATGAAGGAATTTTTCTTAAAAATGAACTTAAAGTTAGTAGACTTTAAATTAGAGTTTGGGAAAGATAGTGAAGGAAATATAATATTAGCGGATGAGGTATCTCCTGATACTTGTAGACTTTGGGATGTAGACACAAATGAAAAATTAGATAAAGACAGATTCAGAAGAAATCTTGGAGATTTAGTACAAGGTTATGAAGAAGTTCTTGCTAGAATGAGTAACTAGGAGGACATTTTATGTGTGGTATAGTAGGGATTTATTCAAATAAAGATATAGCTAAAGAATTATATTACTCTTTATATTCAATTCAACATAGAGGCCAAGAAAGTTGTGGAATGGCAATATCTAATGGTGACAATATAAATTATAAAAAAGATATGGGCTTAGTTGGAGATGTATTTAAAGAAAGTGAGCTAGCAAACTTAAAAGGAAATATAGGTATAGGGCATGTTAGATATTCAACAGCTGGAGGAAGCCATTTAGCAAACTGTCAACCGCTTGTTGGAAGATGTAGAAAAAGAGAATTAGCCCTAGCTCATAACGGAAATCTAGTAAATGCAAATTACTTAAGAGATATGTTAGAAGAAGATGGATATATGTTTCAAGCAAATTCTGACACAGAAGTGATTTTATATATATTAGCTAGATACTATAAGGGAGATATAGTAGAAAGTATAAAAATAACTATGGACTATATAAAGGGAGCATACTCTCTTGTAATAATGGGAGAAGATGAGTTAGTAGCAGTTAGAGATCCACATGGATTTAGACCTTTAGTATTAGGTAAAAAAGGTGATGAGTATATATTTGCTTCAGAAAATTGTGCAATAGATATACTTGGTGGAGAAGTAATAAGAGATGTTGAACCTGGTGAAATAATAGTTGCAAAAGATGGTAAGCTTAAATCTTATTTCTACTCTGAAAATTATAAACCAGTTAAGAAAAGTTGTATATTTGAACATATTTACTTTGCAAGAAATGATGCAACTATAGATAATGTAAATGCATATGACTTTAGAGTTAAATGTGGAGAAGTATTAGCTAAAGATGAGGATATAAAAGCTGATATAGTAGTACCAGTTCCTGATTCAGGATGGGCAGGAGCAGTAGGTTATTCTAATGAAAGTAAACTTCCTTTAAGTGAAGGCCTAGTTAAAAATAGATATGTAGGTAGAACATTTATAAAACCTACTCAAGAAGAAAGAGAAATAGGGGTTAAGATAAAATTAAATCCATTATCAAATGTAGTAAAAGGTAAATCTATAGTTTTAGTCGATGATTCTGTAGTTAGAGGAACAACTTCTAAACTAATAGTAAAATCACTTAGAGATGCAGGTGCTAGTGAAATTCACTTAAGAATAACATCTCCTCCAGTACAGTACTCTTGTTACTATGGTATAGATACACCGCATCGCTCAAACCTAATAGCTTCAGGTAATGATGTAGAGTATATTAGAGAATATATAGGGTGTGATTCTTTAAAATTCTTAGATATAGATTTAATGATAGAAGCTACAGAAAATAAAGCTACTTTTTGTAAAGCTTGCTTTGATGGAGATTATCCAGTTAAGAAATTAGATAGGGAGGAACTACTTTCATGTTAACATACAAACAATCAGGTGTAGATATAGACGAGGGAAACAGAGCAGTAGATCTTATAAAAGGGAAAATAAAATCTACTTATGATAATAATGTAATAGGTGATTTAGGAAACTTTAGTGGACTATATAGCCTAAAGGAATTTGTAGGCATGGAAGAACCAGTTTTACTTTCTTCTACTGATGGAGTTGGTACTAAATTAAGATTAGCTCAAATGATGGATAAACATGATACAGTAGGGATAGATTTAGTTGCAATGTGTGTCAATGATTTAATATGTCAAGGCGCTAAACCATTATTCTTTTTAGATTATATAGCTACTGGAAAATTAGTTGCAGAAAATATAAATCAAATAGTTGGTGGTATAGTAGATGGATGTAAAATGGCAGGATGTGCGTTAATAGGTGGAGAAACTGCTGAGATGCCAGGAATGTATGCTGAAGATGATTATGATTTAGCAGGATTTTCTGTTGGTATAGCTGATAAGGCGAAGATAATTTCAGGTCAAAATGTTAAAGCAGGGGATGTTTTAATAGGGATATCATCAAGTGGGGTACATAGTAACGGATACTCTTTCATAAGAAAAATATTCTTAGATACATATAACTATAAGTTAGATCAACATATAGAAGAATTAGGAATGAATTTAGGAGAAGCTTTATTAACTCCAACAAAAATATACGTTAAGTTAGTATTAGATTTATTAAAACAATATGATATAAAATCGATAGCTCATATAACTGGTGGTGGAGTTATAGAAAATATACCAAGAGTTATACCTAAAGGTTTAGGAATAGATATAAATAAAAATTCTTGGGAAAAGCCAGCGATATTTAAACTAATAGAAAGCTTCAATGCTATAGATGAAAGAGAACTACATAAGAGTTTTAACATGGGAATCGGATTAGTTATGGTAGTTGAAAAAGATAAAGCTGAAGAAGTAGTTAATTTTATAAATAATAGAGAAGAAGAAATACATGTAGATGCAAAATATACTGAATTAATGAAAGATAGAGCTTATATAATAGGTGAAGTTGTTGATACTCATGAAGGAGTAAATTTATGTTAAACATTGGAGTTTTAATATCTGGTGGAGGTACAAATTTACAAGCTATTATAGATGAAACAAAATCAGGTGGAATAAATGGTACAGTAAAGCTTGTTATTTCAAATAAAGAAAATGCCTATGGTTTAGAAAGGGCTAGATTAAGTGGTATTAAAGCCGTTTATGAAACTAATGAAGATAAAATAATAGGGCTATTAAAAGAAAATAACATAGATTTAATAGTTTTAGCAGGGTATTTAAAAATAATAACTCCTAAATTTGTAGATGAATTTAGAAATAAAATAATAAATATTCATCCATCGTTAATACCTTCTTTCTGTGGAAAGGGGTATTACGGTGAAAAGGTACACCAAGGTGTTATAGATTATGGTGCGAAGGTAACTGGAGCTACAGTACATTTTGTAGATGAGGGAGCAGATACTGGAGCAATAATAATGCAAGAAACTGTAAATGTAGAACAAGATGATGATGCAAAGTCTCTTGCAAAAAGAGTTTTAGAAGTTGAACATAGAATTTTAAAAGAAAGTATAAGATTGTTCTGTGAAAATAAATTAAGTATTCAGGGTAGGAGAGTGTTTATAAATGAGTAAAAGAGCATTAATAAGTGTGACAGATAAAAGTGGAGTAGTTGAATTTGCTAGAGAATTAAACAATCTAGGATATGAAGTTATATCTACTGGTAATACATTTAAGATACTAAAAGAGAATGGGGTAAATGCAATAACAATTGACGAAGTTACAAAATTCCCAGAAATGCTAGACGGAAGAGTTAAGACATTAAATCCATATATACATGGTGGAATACTTTATAAAAGAGATGAAAAATCTCATGTGGATACTGTAAATGAATACAATATAGGTTCTATAGATTTAGTAGTAGTTAACTTATATGATTTTGAAGGAACTTTAAAAGCTGGAAAAAGCCATGAAGAAATGATAGAAAACATAGATATAGGTGGACCATCTATGATACGTTCTGCTGCTAAAAACTATAAAGATGTAACAATAATAGTTGATGTAGCTGATTATGACACTATAATAGAAAAACTAAAAAATAATGAGTTAACTTTAGAAGATAGAAAAAGGCTAGCTTATAAGGCATTCTCAACTACAGCAAGATATGATGCTCTTATATCTACTTATTTTGCTAATGAAGTAGGTGATAAGTACTCAGAAATACTTAATTTAACTTTCCAAAAGGAACAAACTTTAAGATATGGAGAAAATCCACATCAAGCAGGTATTTTATATAGCCAACCAAATGCGAAAAATCCAATATTAAATTATGAACAATTAAACGGAAAAGAACTTTCTTTTAATAATATAAATGATTTACATGGATGCTTAGAAGTTATGAGAGAATTTAAAGATAGTGAAGAAGTTGTTTCAGTAGCTATAAAACATACCAATCCATGTGGAGTAGGAATTGGAGCTAATGCTTTAGAAGCTTATACAAAATGTTATGAAGCTGATACAGTTTCAATATTTGGTGGAATAGTAGGGATAACTTCAACAGTAGATGTTGAAGCTGCTAAGAAGTTAAATGAAATATTCCTAGAAATAGTAGTAGCTTATGATTTTACAGAAGAAGCTTTAGATGTTTTAAGACAAAAGAAAAACTTAAGGGTATTAAAATTAGCTAAAATAGAAGAGAGTTTACAACCATACGATATGAAGTATTTAGATGGTAAGTTATTAATACAAGATAAAAATAATGTATTAGCTGATAAGTATGAAACAGTAACAAAAGTGAAACCTTCTAAAGAGCAACTTAAAGATATGGAATTTGGTATGAAAATAGTTAAAAACATGAAATCAAATGCCATAGTTATAGTTAAAGATGGTCAAACTTTAGCATCAGGGTGTGGTCAAACATCAAGAATATGGGCACTTAAAAATGCCTTAGAAAATAACAAGGATAAAGATTTCAAAGGTGCAGTACTTGCTTCAGATGCATTCTTCCCATTTGATGATTGTGTTACATTAGCTAATGAATATGGAATAAGTGCAGTGGTTCAACCTGGTGGTTCAATAAAAGATCAAGACTCAATAGATGCTTGTGATAAATATGAAATGACAATGGTGTTTACAGGAACAAGACACTTTAAACACTAGGGGGTAAATTATGAAAATATTAATTGTAGGCGGTGGTGGAAGAGAACATGCCATAGCTTGGAAATTAAGTAAAGAAAATAATGTTGAAAAAATCTATTGTGCTCCAGGTAATGCAGGGATAGCAAAAGTTGCGCAATGTGTAAATATAAGTGACAGTGATATAGAAAATTTAGTAAAGTTTGCAAAAGAAAATAATATAGACTTAACTGTAGTTGGACCAGAGGTTCCCCTTGTAAATGGTATAGTAGATGAATTTGAAAAAGAAGGTCTTAAAATATTTGGACCAAACAAAGAATGTTCTACATTTGAGGGAAGTAAATCATTTTCTAAAGACTTTATGATAAGACATAATATACCAACTGCTAAATATAAAGAATATACAAATTTAGATGAAGCTATAAGCGAAATCGATAGTTTTGGATATCCAGTGGTCATAAAAGCTGATGGGTTGGCAGCTGGAAAAGGTGTTGTAATACCAGAAAATAGAGAAGATGCTATAAATACTTTAAAGGAAATGATGAGTGATAAAAAGTTTGGAAGTGCGGGGGATAAAGTAGTAATAGAAGAGTTTTTATCAGGTATTGAAACTTCTATATTAGCATTTGTAGATAACGATACAATAGTTCCTATGGTAAGTGCTAAAGATCACAAAAAAGTATACAACTTTGAAAAAGGTCCAAATACAGGAGGAATGGGTACTTTTTCTCCAAGTGAAATCTATACAGATGAGTTGTCTAAAGAAATAAGTGAGAAAGTATTAAATAGAACTTTACAAGGTTTCAAAAAAGATAATTTAAATTATAAAGGAGTATTATTTATAGGACTTATGATAACTGAAGATGGTCCAAAGGTACTTGAATATAATGTAAGATTTGGAGATCCTGAAACTCAATCTGTTTTATTCAGATTAGAAACTGACTTACATAAAATAATGGAAGCTATATTAGATAATAAATTAAAAGATATAGAAATTAATTATAAAAAAGAAGAAGCTGTTTGTGTAATGCTTACATCAGGTGGATACCCAGAAGATTATGAAAAAGGTAAAGTGATAACTGGCCTTGAAGATTTAGATGAAGATATAGTTGTATTTCATAGTGGAACTAAGATGTTAGACGGAAACTTAGTTACTAATGGTGGTAGAGTTATAGGAATAACAACAAGTGCAGGCAGTGTAGAAGAAGCTGCTAAAAAGGTATATAAAAATATAGAGAAAATAAACTTTGAAGGAATGCATTATAGAACTGATATAGGGATTAAGTTTTGTGAAGAAATATCTTTTTAAGTATAAATCTTAAAATTAGATAAAATAGTTAGGGATTTAATTAAAAAATAGATTTTATGGCTTAAATAATAAAATTTAAGTCATAAAATCTGACTTATAATAAGTGACTCGTTACCAGGTTGTTTAAATCATATATTTGAGCAATGTGTTAACGAGCTACCTAGTTAGTATTGTCATTTTAATTATATAAAAAGGGAGAAAAGATATGTTAAGTACTATAAGTTTAGAGTCAAGTGTTAGAAGAATATTAGTTGAAAAAAGACAAGGATTTGACCTTGAAGCTAAAGCTTTAAAAAAGGATTTAATAGAAAGTTTACACATAGATACTATAGAAAACGTAAGAATTTTAAATAGATATGACATAGAAGGAATATATGGGGAAGTATATGAAAATGCAGCAAAAACAATATTTTCAGAGCCTAACTTAGATATTGTTTATCATGAAACACTAGAGTTTAATGAAGGGAAAAGAGTATTTGCTATAGAATATCTTCCAGGTCAATATGATCAAAGAGGAGATTGGGCAGCTCAATGTATACAAATAGTAAATGAAGGTAATAGACCAGAAATAAATACTGCTAAATTATATATATTAACAGGAAATATAACAGATGAACAGTTTGATAAAATAAAAGATTATATAATAAATCCAGTTGATAGTAGAGAAGCTTCTTTAGAAAAACCAGAAAGTTTAAAGATGGAAACAGAAGTGCCTACAGAAGTAGAAATATTAGATGGATTTATAGATTTAAATGAAGAAGGGTTAAAAGTATTTTTAAAGAATAACGGACTTGCTATGACATTAGGGGATTTAGCTCATGTTCAAGGATATTTTAAAAATACTGAAAAGAGAAACCCTACAATAACAGAGATAAAAGTATTAGATACTTATTGGTCAGATCACTGTAGACATACGACATTCATGACTGAAATAGAAGATGTAAAAATAGAAAGTGGTAAGTACACAGATATAATAAAAGAAGCTTATGATATGTATCTTGAATCAAGAAAAAATGTTTATGTAGATAGACAAAAAGATATATGCTTAATGGATATAGCAACTATAGCTATGAAAGAATTAAGAAAACAAGGTAAATTAGAAGATTTAGATGTAAGTGAAGAAATAAATGCTTGTAGTATAAATGTTGATGTTGAAATAGATGGAAAAGTAGAACCATATTTAGTAATGTTCAAAAATGAAACGCACAACCATCCAACAGAAATAGAACCATTTGGTGGAGCTGCAACTTGTTTAGGTGGAGCAATAAGAGACCCATTATCAGGAAGAAGTTATGTATATCAAGCAATGAGAGTAACAGGAAGTGCAGATCCAAGAACAACTTTAGAAGATACATTGCCAGGTAAGCTTATGCAAAGAAAAATAACTACTGAGGCTGCTCATGGATATAGTTCATATGGTAACCAAATAGGACTTACAACTGGTCAAGTTGCAGAAGTTTATGATGAAGACTTTGTTGCAAAGAGAATGGAAATCGGTGCAGTAATAGCTGCAGCTCCTAAAGAAAATGTAGTAAGAGAAGTTCCACAAAATGGTGACATAGTTATACTTCTTGGAGGAAAAACAGGAAGAGATGGATGTGGAGGAGCTACAGGTTCATCTAAAGAGCATAGCGAAGAATCAATACTTACTTGTAGCGCAGAAGTTCAAAAAGGAGATGCACCAAATGAGAGAAAGATACAAAGATTCTTCAGAAATAAAGAAGTAGCACAAATGATAAAAAGATGTAATGACTTCGGAGCAGGTGGAGTATGTGTTGCTATAGGAGAAGTTGCAGATAATTTAGATATAAATCTAGATTTAGTTCCTAAAAAATATGATGGACTTGATGGAACTGAAATAGCTATATCAGAATCACAAGAACGTATGGCAGTTGTTATAAATGCTTCTAATAAAGATAAATTCATAGACTTAGCAAGACAAGAAAACTTAGAGGCAACTCATGTAGCTACAGTAACTGATACTGGATATATGAGAATGTTCTGGAATGGTAAAGCAATAGTTAATATGAGTAGAAATTTCATAGAAACAAATGGAGTTAAACAAACTACTAAAGTTCATGTTGATAAAGTTAACGAAGAAAGCACATTCTTTAAAAGTGAGTTAAAAGAAAGAGAAAGTGAATTAGCTATAGAAGAAGATATAAAAGATAAATTTATGGAAGTATTATCAGACTTAAATGTTTGTTCTAAAAAAGGATTAGTAGAAAGATTTGATAATACAATAGGTTCAAATACTGTACTTATGCCATTTGGTGGTAAGTATCAAGCAACAGAAGCTCAAGGTATGGTAGCAAAAATACCAGTACTTGGTGGAGAAACTAATACTTCAACAATAATGACATATGGATATAACCCTAAAATAGGAAAATGGAGCCCATTCCACGGTGCATTATATGCAGTAGTTGAATCTGTGTGTAAAGCTGTGGCTATTGGGGGTAAATATGATTCGATAAGACTTACTTTACAAGAGTATTTCGAAAAACTTGGGGATAACCCTACGAAATGGGGTAAACCATTTGCAGCACTTTTAGGTGCATATTATGCTCAAAATAGACTTGGGATACCTGCAATAGGTGGAAAAGACAGTATGTCAGGTACATTTAAAGATATAGATGTACCACCAACATTAGTATCATTTGCTGTGGATACTGTGGATGCAGATTATGTAGTATCACCAGAATTTAAGAAAACTAATTCACAAGTTGTAATGTTATCAACAGATAGATTAGAAAATGATGTAGTTGACTTTGAAATGTTAAAGAAAAACCTAGATAAAGTAACAGAACTTATACACAATAAACAGGTATTATCAACATATGCACTTGGATTTGGTGGTATAGGGGAAGCTATAAGTAAAATGGCATTTGGTAATAGAATAGGATTTAAGTTTAATGAAGGTGTAGAAGATTTATTTAAACCGAACTATGGAAATATAGTACTTGAATTAGCAAATGAAGATTTAAGTTTATTAGAGGGATATAACTATATAGCACTAGGGTCTACAACAGAAGAACAAAGTATAATAATAGAAAATGAAGAAATATCATTAGAAGAACTATATAATGCTCATTGTGAAACACTAGAACCTATATTCCCAACTAAGTCAGTGGATATAAAAGAAAAGATAGAGACTATAAACTTTATATCTCAAGGTGAAGCTAAAAAATCATCTATAACTATAGCAAAACCAAGAGTATTCATACCAACGTTCCCTGGAACAAACTGTGAATACGACTTACAAAGAGCTTTTGAAAAAGCAGGAGCAAACACAAATATAGAAGTGTTTAAAAACTTAACATATAAAGATATAGAAGACTCTATAGAAACTATAGTTAACCAAATACGTAAGTCACAAATAATAATGTTACCAGGAGGGTTCAGTGCAGGTGATGAGCCAGATGGTTCAGCTAAGTTTATGGCTACAGTATTTAGAAATCCTAAAGTCGCTGAAGCTGTTAATGAATTCTTAACTAAGCAAGATGGATTAATGCTAGGGATATGTAACGGATTCCAAGCACTTATAAAACTTGGATTAGTTCCATATGGTGAAATAAGAGAAACTACAGTTGATGCACCTACATTAACTTATAATAACATAGGTAGACATCAATCTAAGATAGTTAGAACAAGAATAGCGTCGAATAAATCTCCATGGCTTAAAGCTACAGAAGTTGGAGATACTCACAGTATAGCAATATCTCATGGAGAAGGTAAATTTGTTGCTAGTGAAGAAGTTATGAGACAGTTAATAGCTAATGGTCAAATAGCAACTCAGTATGTAGATTTCAATGATAATGCTACGTATGATATAGATTTTAATCCAAATGGTTCAACTTATGCAGTTGAAGGTATAACAAGTGCTGATGGTAGAATATTTGGTAAGATGGGCCACTCTGAGAGAATAGGAGAGTATGTTATAAAGAATATAATAGGTGAAAAGGATCAAAAGATATTTGAATCTGGAGTAAATTACTTTAAATAAGAATCAAGAAAAGAATAGTATATTGATTTATCAATATGCTATTCTTTTTTTATGTAAAAATAAAAAATAAAATGCAACTCTATTAATATATCGTGCATCTAATATATGTAATCATGATTACAAGGGAGGATATAATGATTGAAAATATAGCAATAAAAAGGATAGGTTTTCTTAATAAAAAACAAAGAGAATATACGGAATATAAATTAGTACAACAAGCTCAAAATGGATGCGATGAATCTTTTGAGAAGTTGATAAACTCTTATAAAGAGTATTTATACAAGACTGCATTCTTATATGTTAAAAATGAGCATGATGCACTAGATATATATCAAGAAACTGTGTACAAGGCGTATATAAATATATCAAAACTTAGAAATACAAATTTTTTCAAAACCTGGATAACGAAAATATTAATAAATAATGTAAATATGAAAAATAGGCACTACAATAAGTTTCAAGATGGGCAAGTAGAAGATTACATAGGGGAAATTGAATACTCAAATATAGAGGAAAACATAGATTTATATGATGCAATTGATAGATTGGGTGAAAAATATAAAACTCCTGTTATACTTCAATATTTCCATGATTTGACCATACCACAAATTGCAGAGATTATGGAATGTAATGAAAATACAGTAAAGTCATACATAAGACGGGCAAAGAAGAAGTTATATGATATATTGAAGGAGGAAAAATAATGAGTAAATTTGATGATATAAAAATGCCGGATAATATAGATGAAGTAACTAAAAATGCGATAAGAAGAGGGAAAACTAAAAAATATCAATATAAAAAGGTTACAAAAGTGGCAGCATCTATAGCTGTTATATCTACTTTAACTATAACAACTACATTTGCAGTAGAGTATATAATTGATTATTTTAATCATAACAAACAATCACTGTATCTATCAGATAAAAATGATTTTGAAAAAACGAGTAACAATATAAATTTAACAGTAAAGGATAAGGGCATAGAATTTACAATAGATAATATATCAATAGATGATAATTACATAATGGTTTTTCATACATCTAAAAGAGATAAAAATATAAATAAAATAGATAAAGATGCATACCTTGATAATCCAATTATATCTACTTATATGGATGGTGAAAGAATAGAAGAAAGTAGTGGAATAATTGAGCATGAAGCAACTTATATATCTGAAAATGAATTAAAAGGTATGCAAAAAATAGATGTTAGCAGTGTTAATATAGATAATAATGATGAAATTGTATTTAGAGTTAATAATATATTTGGTATAGAAGGTAACTGGGAAATATCACTTAAAGTAGATAAATTAAAATCAGTTAATAATACTTATAATTATAATGTAAATAAAGATTATACAATAAATCAAACTTATGATTATAATAATGAAAAAATAGATATAAAACATAATATTAATGTAGAAAAAGTAACTATATCTCCTTTAGCTAACACAATACGTATAAATGAAAAGCCGACTAAAGTTTTTAAAGATTGGACACCAATGTTAGGAAACTCATTTGCATTATTTGATGATAAGAATAACTCATTAGATGTATTAGATAAAGGAGGAAGTGGTGTTAATACTAAAACTGGAATAGCAAGTAATTCATATGAGTTTTTAAAAGCTGATAAAGATACAAAATTATTAACATTAGTACCAATATCATTTGCTCATAGTGTAGAAAATAAGGAACTAGAGCCTCAAAGTATAGGTAATTTACCAATAGTTTTTGAAACTAGTGAATATGGAAAAGTTGTAATAGAAGACATTAAGATAACTGACACAGAAATTAAATATACTTATTATAAAGATGGAGTAGTACCAGGTTATCTTACTTTATGGTTCTATGATGAAGAAGGGGATGAGATAGACATAAGTAGTAGTGTAAAGGAATCGCTAGATAGGCATACTGGTAGATACACAACTATATTAAAATTGGAAGGATATGAAAATGATATTTCTAAAATAAGAAAAATTAAGAAAGTATCTACATTCTCTCATAGTGATATGAAACTACTATACGATCAACAAATTAAGATAGATTTAAAAGAGTAATAATAAAGTTTATTAAAATATAGTATGTTAAGTAAAATTAACTTACTGTATTTTATTTGTGCACAAAATTTATATAATTAATATGTTGTGCTAGTTAATATCTATATAGTATTTTTAATAATTCATTTTTATATAATCAACCATAGTAATTTCAATGACTAAATTTAACTAACACAACGAGTTAATTATAAAATATATAAATTAGCACTCTACACTTGACAGTGCTAACAAAAGTGATACAATAATACCTATAAAGGGAACTTAATTTTATCCCATAAATTTTTAATTAAAATTAGGAGGAGATAAAATGACAAATCAAAAGGGTAGTATATCAATACATGCGGAAAATATTTTTCCAATAATAAAGAAATGGTTATATTCAGACAAAGATATATTTATAAGAGAACTTATAAGCAATGGTTGCGATGCAGTAAATAAATACAAAAAACTAATTTCATTAGGTGAAGCTAAAGGTAATACTGATGAAAATTATAAAATAAAAGTATCTATAGATAAAGAAAATTCAGCACTTATATTTGAAGACAATGGTATAGGTATGACTGCTGAAGAAGTAGAAAAATATATAAATCAAGTTGCATTCTCAGGTGCAGAAGATTTCTTCAACACATATAAAGATAAAATGAATGAAGAAAATGATATAATAGGACACTTTGGATTAGGATTCTATTCTTCTTTTATGGTATCTAAAAAAGTACAAATAGATACACTATCTTATAAAGAAAATGCAACACCAGTAAGATGGGTAAGTGAAGATGGATTAGAATTTGAATTGACACAATCAGATAATAGAGAGACAAGAGGAACAACAATTACATTATTCTTAGCAGATGATAGTAAAGAGTTCTTAGAAGAATACACATTAAGAAATATAATAGATAAATATTGTTCATTCTTGCCAGTTGATATATATTTAGAAACTATAAAAACAGAAGAAACAAAAGAAGATGAAGTAGTAGATACAACACCTATAAATGATACAAATCCATTATGGCTAAAAGCTCCAAAGGATTGTACGGATGAAGAATATAAAGAGTTCTATAGAAAAGTATTTAAGACTTTTGATGAACCGTTATTCTGGATACACTTAAATGTAGATTATCCATTTAATTTAAAAGGAATATTATATTTCCCTAAATTAAAAAATGAATTTGAGCTTATAGAAGGTAAGGTCAAATTATACAATAACCAAGTATTCGTGGCAGATAATATAAAAGAAGTTATACCAGAATTCTTATTATTATTAAAAGGTGTAATAGACTGCCCAGATTTACCTTTAAATGTATCTAGAAGTTTCTTACAAAATGATAGAGATGTAAGTAAAATTTCTAAACATATAGTTAAAAAGGTTGCAGATAAATTAAAATCATTATATAAAAATGAAAGAGAAAATTATGAAAAGTTCTGGGATGATATACAAGTATTTATTAAGTTTGGATGCTTAAAAGATGAAAGCTTCTATGATAAAGTAAAAGATAGTATATTATTCAAAACTATAAACTCACAATATATAACTCTTAATGATTACTTAGAAAATTGCAAAGAAAAACATGAAAACAAGGTATTCTATGTGAGTAATGAAGAGCAACAATCACAATATATAAAGCTATTTAAAGATTATGGATTAGATGCAGTTATATTAGATTCTACAATAGATAATCATTTTATATCTATGATAGAATTTAAAAATCAAGGAGTACACTTTAATAGAATAGATGCAGATTTATCTGATATATTAAAGGAAAATGATAATGAAGATAATAAAGAAATAAAAACTGATATAGAAAACCTATTTAAAGATGTTATAGGTGATAGAATAAATAATTATTCAGTAGAAAGCCTGAAGAGTGAAGATACACCTGCTATTATATTAATTTCAGAGCAATCTAGAAGAATGGCTGAAATGAGATATCAATTCGCAGGAATGGACTTTGGTATGAGTTTTGAAGAAGAAAAGACTTTAGTTATAAATAATAATAGTTCTATAGTTAAAAAATTAGTTTCATTAAAAGATGATGAAAGTAAAAAAGAACAAATATCATTAATTTGTAATCAAATAGTAGATATAGCTTTATTATCTAATAAAGAATTAGATTCTAAACAATTAGATGAATTTATAAAGAGAAATAATCAACTTATGAGTATGGTAATTTCATTATAAAATATTATAAATTTATAGAATTAAATAGTAGGAATAAGATAAAATATGTGTTTATTTTGAAGTAATTTATAGTATAATATAAACATAAAGAAATAAAAAAAGAAATTACAGTCTTGTGGAATAGAGTGTGGTTTCTATATAAATAAAAATTATTTTTTGATGAACTTAATCTTTACATCAAGTTTAAAACCACTCTTTCTATTGTGACTAGAAGAGTGGTTTTTATTTTATCATATATGTAATTGGTAATTAAACCAATAGCAATTTTTAATAATAAATGTATTGACCCTAACATTGTGTAATACCTTAATATAAACTCAGGAGGTGGAAATAATGTATAAAATAAATGAAGTATCAAAACTAACTGGTGTAAGTATAAGAATGTTACATCATTACGATAAAATAAGACTCTTAGAACCGAGTAAAAGAACAGATTCAAATTATAGAATGTATAATGATGATGACATAGCAAGACTTTATCAAATATTGCTGTTTAAAGAATTAGAATTTCCGCTTCAAGAAATAAAGCAAATATTAGATGATAAAGACTTTAATAGAAAGGAAGCTTTAAAAGCTCAACGTAATCTTATCTTTAAAAAGAAACAAAGACTAGAGAGAATACTAGAATCAATAGATGATACTATTGAAAATTTAGGAGGAGAAACTATGAGTAAAGATAATTTTAAAGCATTTGGTTATGAAGAAGTAAAAAAACATCAAGAAAAATACAAAGAAGAAACAGAAAAGAGATATGGAAATAGCGATGCTTATAAAGAAAGCCAAGAAAAAACATCAAAATATTCTAAAAATGATTGGGAAAATATCATGGAAGAGGCTAGTGGGATATATGAAGAACTTGCTAAGTTAAGGGAGAAAGATCCATCAGATAATCAAGTTCAAGATTTAGTTGAACAGTGGAGAAATCATATAAGTGCTAATTTCTATAACTGTACTATAGAAATATTTAGAGGTCTTGCTCTTATGTATGTAGCGGATGAAAGATTTACTAAAAATATTGATAAGTATGGAGAAGGATTAGCTCAGTTTATGAGTGATGCAATGAATATATATTGTGATAATAATGGATAATAAATAATGGAAAAACCTCAGTAAATGAATTTATTGAGGTTTTTATAATTATAGAAATATGTAAAATTATGATATAATCTAGTTTAAAAGAAATTATAGTTTGCTTATGTAGTAAAATAAAAAAGCAACTCTCGCCAAAGAGTAATTTTGAACTTGATATAAAAAATAAAGTTTAAAAAATCCAAATAATCAATGGGGAGTAATACCCTAAATACATAGACTGTAATTTCTTTTTATATTATTATTACATCAGAATATCAATTCAAATAAGCTAAATCCTATTTAATAAACTAAAGATAATTTCAAAAATATTAATAAATATACTAATTTAACTTAGTTTTATTAAAATTAGTATATAAAATATAACAAGGAGCTAAATAATGGGGAATATATTACTTTTAGAAGATGACAAATCTCTAAACAGAGGAATCAGTTTCAAGCTAAAAAAAGAAGGATATAATGTATGTACAGCTTTTAACATAAAAGAAGCTAAAGATGTTTTTGAAAATAATAAAGTAGATTTAATAATTTCAGATGTTGGACTTCCTGACGGAAGTGGATTTGATTTTTGTGAAGAAATAAGAAAAATCAGTAATGTACATATAATAATGCTAACTGCACTAGACCAAGAAATAGATATAGTAGCAGGATATGACATTGGAGCAGATGATTATATAACAAAACCATTTAGTTTAATAGTGCTAATATCAAAAGTTAATGCATTCATGAGAAGAATCGGAAATACAATAATAGAAAATATAATATTTTGTGATAAATTAAAATTTGATTATGTAGAAAATAAATTAACTAAAGATAAAGAAGAGATACTTCTAAGTAAAAATGAAGGAAAATTATTAAAATACTTAATGGAAAATTCAAGTCAAACGGTTACAAAGGAGAAATTAATGGAAGCTCTTTGGGATATTGATGGAAACTTTGTTGATGAAAATACAGTAGCAGTTAATATAAGAAGACTTAGACAAAAGGTAGAGGATAATCCATCTGAGCCAGAATATATAAAAAATATAAGAGGTGTGGGATATACCTTTGCAAAGAGGTGTATAAAAAAATGATAAATATAATAAGAAAAGAACCTGTAATAAAAAAATCAATATTTATAATGATGATGAGCATAATAGTTATATTTAGCATTTTCACAGTATTTCAATACAATAACTTAAAGAATATATATTTAGAGCAAGAAAATATAAACAAAAGAGTAGTAGGAATACTAGTAAATAAATATCCTCAACAAGAGGTAGATATAGTTAAATCCATATATAAACAAGATAATCGATATTTAGACTTAGGAGCAAAAACTTTAGACAAGTATGGATATGATAATAACTATAATATGTATGAAAATGTAAATTTCAAAGAACGTTTGAAATATTTCCTGGTAAATAATTTAACTGTTTTTGTAATAATAATTATTCTAGTGTCATTTATAGTATTTAACTTTACTAAATATATGTATAACCGATTATTAAAAGTAAATAGTGATATAGAAAATATAATAAATAATAAATATATAGCACAGGAAGAATTTAAAGAAGAGGGTGTATTTAACAGAATATATACAGATTTAAATAAGTTATCAAGAAGTTTGAATTTGAAAATAAGTAGTTTGGATAAAGAAAAGGAAAGCATAAAAGAATTAGTAACAGATATATCACATCAATTAAAAACACCACTAGCATCATTAAAATTATATAATACATTATTAATAGAAGAAGAACTTGATGATGAGGATAGAATTGAGTTTTTAAAGACGAATGAAATGTCTATTAATAAATTACATAATCTCATAGATTCATTAGTTAATATATCTAGGCTAGAAGCAAGCATGATAAACATTAAAATAGAAAATAAAAGTATAAAACAAACTTTGATAAAAGCTATAAATAGCACAGTACCCAAAGCTAATCAAAAAAATATAAATATAAATATAGAGGATTTTGAGGATATAGAAATTCCTCATGATACAAAATGGACAGAAGAAAGTATATTCAATGTATTAGAAAATGCAGTTAAATATAGCTCTGAAAATAAAGATATAAATGTACAAGTTTCAGAAACTATAAACTTTATAAGGATAGATATTAAAGATAATGGTATTGGAATTGATAAGTCGGAGTACAACAATATATTTAAAAGATTTTATAGAAGTGAAAAAGTTGATGATATTGAAGGTTCAGGGATAGGTCTTTATTTAAGTAGGAAGATACTAGAGAAACAAGGTGGAAACATTATAGTATCATCACAAAAAGAACAAGGAAGTAAATTTTCTTTATTCCTTACAAAAGTGTAAGACTAGTTGTAAGTGATTTGAAAGACTTAGGTTGTATTATTAAAGTATAAATAATACAGATAAGGGGAAAAGAAAAATGAATATATTAAAAACTAGTAATTTAAAGAAATATTATGGAAATGGTGAAAATTTAGTTAAAGCAATAGACAATGCCAATATAGATATAAAAGAAGGTGAGTTTGTAGCTATAGTTGGTAAATCAGGATCTGGAAAAAGTACATTACTTCATATGATGGGTGGACTTGATAATCCAACAGAAGGAAAGGTATACATAAACGATAAAGATATATTCTCTCTGAAAGAAGAGGAACTAGCTATATTTAGAAGAAAAAATATAGGGTTTATATTCCAAAATTTCAATCTAATACCATCACTTAATGTATGGGAGAATATAACGCTTCCTGTAGGGCTTGATGGAAAAGAAATTAATAAGCCATTTGTAACTGATATTATAAATTCTTTAGGTTTAGAAAGTAAAGTAGATGCACTACCGAATACATTATCAGGTGGGCAACAACAAAGAGTTGCTATAGCTCGTGCATTAGTAGCAAGACCTGCAATAATACTTGCAGATGAGCCAACAGGAAATCTAGATTCTAAAACTTCTGATGAAGTTATGAGCTTATTAAAAACTATGATAAAAAAATACAATCAAACATTAGTAATGATAACTCATGATGAAACAATTGCTCAAATGGCTGATAGAGTAATATATATAGAAGATGGTAAAGTAGTAAAGGATGGTGTTACAAATGATTAATATCACTAAAATAGCTAAAAATAATATAAAATACAACAAATCAAAAAGTATATTAATTATTTTAACTATATTTTTAGCAACTACATTATTATCATCAGTAGCAATGGTTGGATTAGATTGGACTGAAGTAAATAAAAGAAATGTAATACAGTATTATGGAAGTTATCATGGATTGTATGGAAGAGTTGATGAAACTAAATATGAAAAAATCAAATCTCATGCAGATATAGATTCAACAGGAATAATAAATGGAATTGGTTCTATGAAAGAATATGAAGATGAAACTAAAATAGCATTAGCTTATGTTGATGAAAATGCATTTAAATTTAATTCATTTAAATTAGTAGATGGTAAGCTACCTGTTAATAAAAATGAAATAGCTATAGATGATATGGCTCTAAAAAAATTGGGATGTGAAGAAAAATTAAATCAAACAATAGAAATAGAATATGAAGATTATGCAAGTGGCGAAATAGTAATAAAAGATTTTATAGTAACAGGAATAACCAAATCAAGTGAAAGTGCACAAGTAAAAAAATCATACTCAATAATAGTATCTAATGACTATATGAACAGTACTAGAGATATGTCTAAAGAAAACTTTAATGTATTCTTCACTTTAAAAAATGGAGATAACATGTATGCTGATGATATGGAAATGATGATAGGCGAAATTGGAGAAAACTTTGGTATAAAAAAAGTTTACACAGCAGTAAATGAAAATTACATAAATTTATCAAAGCCAGATCCTTCTGTTATAACATCAATTGTAGTTATATGCTTAGTTATAATACTTTCTAGTATACTTGTAATATACAATATATTCTATTTATCAATAATAACTAAAGTTCAAGAATTTGGGAAGTTAAGAGCGATAGGTACTACTAAAAAACAAATTAAAAAAATAATTTTAAAAGAAGGTATGTATCTATCTGTAATAGCTATACCTCTTGGGTTAGTGGCAGGGTACATTATAAGTGAAGTAATAGCAAAATATTTATTATTATTAGATGTTAGTGTATCCAAATGGTTAACAGCTTTAGCAATAGGATTAATAAGTATAATAACTGTATATGTATCTTTAATAAAGCCTATGAAAGTAGCATCTAAAGTATCTATAGTAGAAGCGGTAAAATATAACGGAGAGTCAACTACTAAGAAAAAAACTAGAAAAGGTTATGATTATATAAATGTATCAAGACTTACAAAAGCCAACTTATCATCTAATAAAAAACGTACTTATGTGACACTCTTATCACTTACATTAAGTGGAATACTATATATAGTGGTATCTTGTGCATTGAGTAGTATGGACGCAGAAAAAATGGCAAAACTTCATTCCTCGCATGATATAGTGATAAGATTAGATAATTATACTTTTGGAGATAAAACTAGTCCAAATACAGAGCTTAATATATTACAAAAGAAAAATTTACTGAGTGATGAATTTATAAATGAATTAAAAAAAATTAATGGTGTAAAGGATGTGGAAGTCACATCAAATATGATAAAATCAGAAATTCTAAATCTAGAACTAGAAGAAGATTTTTATGATATTATTGGAATAGATGAAAGTGCTGAAAATGATTTGGAAGATATGGAGTTATATCTACAAGATGGAGAAATAGACTTAGAAAAATTAAAATCTGGCGAAGAAATGATATTAAACTTTTCAATGTATGCAGATATGTATGATATAAAAGTAGGAGATATTTTATCTTTTGAATTGTATGATGGAGAAGATATTATAAAAAAAGATTTTAAAATTCAAGCTATAACAGATGGACCGGGAGTATTCGTAATACATAATAATATAATGGATAAGCTAGTTAAAACAAATACAAGACATAGTATTGGATTGACTATAGAGAAAAATGCTTATAATGAAGTAAAAGCATATGTAGAATCCCTTGTAAAAGCAAATGAAAATTTAAATGGTAGCTATATAGATGTAGAAATAGCATCTAGTGAATTAGCTATAAAAATAACTAAGATTATGGGATATAGCTTAGTTGTATTAATAGGAGTTATAGGATTTATAAATCTAATAAACTCTATGATAACAAGTATAATAACAAGAAAAAAAGAATTAGGTATGTTACAAGCAATAGGGCTTACTAATAAACAATTAGTACAAATGCTAAATAAAGAAGCAATGTTTTACACATCATTTATGTTAATAGGCTCATTAACAATAGGAAATATAATAGGATATAGTGCAGTTCAAGCTATGAGAAAATCAGGAATGTCTTATGCAGTATATGTTCTTCCTATTAATCAAATGATAATAATGATTGTATGTATAGTATTAGCCCAATTTATTTTAACTTATTTAATAAGTAAAAACTTTAATAAAGAATCTCTAATAGATAGAGTTAGATATAGTGAATAAAATTATATTTACTTAATAAATGCCTACAAGTACTGATTGTATTTGTAGGCATTTTATTTATTTTATACTAATAAAAAGTCTATATGTAAAAATCCTTCTTTAACTCCATCAATTTGAACTTCTGTTATTTTACAATTTCTAACTTCTCCATTTAGATTAATTTCAACTATCTTATCTCCACCATTGGCATCTAAATATCTTTGAAATTCAGTTTTATGAATTTCTATAGGTATACTATTATCTAATTTATTTCCATAAATAACAGTAGGTATATAACCTCTGCTTCTTATAGCTTTAGTTTTTTCATTTAAATCTCTGTTTAGTGCGTTTAGCATATTTTTTATCCCCCTTATAATCTATAAAAATTTAAGGCTTGTTTACCCATAATAAATAATATTTAAATAAGCATCTAATTATTCATAAAAAATAAAAATAATTTATCTGATAATTTTAACTTAGTATAGATAGATTAAAAATGAATAAAATAACAATGATATATACATTTTAAAAAAAGGATGTGGGATAATGTTCAAGCCTAAACGAGTTTTATTTGAAAAGGGTACTTTAGATACAGAAGTTGGACAAAATATATATAATATGATAAAAGATGATAAGAACATAGAAGTAATAAAGTTAACATCAAATAAAATTAAAGGAAATATACCTGGAGAAAATTTATTTGAACAGTATCGAGAAGGAAAAGAAACAATGGTAGTAAGTTATAAAAAAAGCTTAAAATTTCAGACCTGTAAGCCTTCAGCTAATTATCAATTACCATTAGTTTCTGGTTGTATGGGAAGATGTGAATACTGTTATTTAAATACGCAACTAGGAGATAAGCCGTTTGTGAGGGTTTTTGTTAATACTGATGATATTTTAGAACAAGCAAAAAAATATATAGATGAAAGGTCTCCACATATTACAATATTTGAAGGTGCAGCCACATCAGACCCTATACCTATAGAACCATATACACATTCATTAAGAAAGACTATAGAGTTTTTGGGTAAAGAAGAAAAAGGAAGATTTAGGTTTGTAACTAAATTTAATGATATAGATACGTTGCTTGATGCAAAACATAATAATCATACGGAAATAAGATTTAGTATAAATACACAAAGAGTTATTGATGAGTATGAACATCACACTGCATCAGCTAATAAAAGAATAGAAGCAGCTGTTAAAGTAGGCAAAGCTGGATATCAGATAGGATTTATAATAGCACCAGTATTTTTATATGAAAATTGGAAAGAGGAATATAAACATTTAATACAAAGTATAAAAGAAAAATTACCAGAAGATTTTAATGAAAAAATCATATTTGAAGTTATATCACATAGGTATACAAGTAGGGCAAAAAATAGAATACTAGAAATATTTCCAGAAACAACATTACCTATGAATGATGAAGATAGAAAGTTTAAATATGGTCAATTTGGATATGGAAAATACTTATATAATAAAGAAGATTTAACAGATATGAAGGAATTTTTTATGGAGAATTTAAAAAGTATATTTCCAAATAGTATAGTGAAATACATAATTTAATATCCATAATCAAAAGTGGAAAAATTAAAACTATAGTAATAATATATTAAAATTTATATATACTTTATTGATATGATTAAATCAATATTGGAGGAATATAAATGATAATGTATTTAAGAAATAATGGATATAAAAAAGGTAATCAAAGTAATATTCCTAATGTTTTTGCATTTACTATGATAAGAAACTTTTTAAATGATAAAGGTTATGAAGAAATGAGAAGGGAGTATTTTATTAGAGACTTGACTCCTAACGAAGTAAATCAAAGTATGAGAGATATAAAATGGCTATTTAGAGAATATAAGGGACTAGATGTTATAACAATTGAAAATAAAAAAGGTGACATAACTAAGTTTATATTATAAAGGAGACCCTCTTGATGAGGGTCTTTATTTATAGTAATTTACAATATAATTGTATAAATAGAATGTGGGAATTATAATATTATTTGCTTAAAATAAAAATTATCTGGAAACAATTATATAAACAAAATTGTAAATTGTAGGAGAGTTTATAATGATAGGATTAATATCGGATACACATGGTTTACTAAGAGAAGAAGTAGTGTATAATTTAAGTAACTGTAACTTAATAATACATACAGGTGATATAGGTAAATTTGAAGTTATAGAAAATTTAGAGAAAATAGCTAAGGTAGAATTCATAAGAGGAAATTGCGATAAAGATAAAAATATAGCAAAAGAAGATAAAATAATAGACGTATATAATATAAGAATATACTTAGTTCATGATATATCAAAAGTGAGTATAGACTTAAAAGAAGAAAATATAGATATTGTTGTATATGGTCATTCTCATAAAAGTAATATATATGAGGATAAAGGTATACTTTATATAAATCCTGGGTCAGTTGGACCACGAAGATTTAATCTACCTATATCTATGGCAAAGCTTAAGATATTAGATAATGAACGCTATTATGACTCATTAAAATTAATTGATAAAAATATTTATAGATATAAATGCTATGAAGTAGAATTTATACCTATAGTAATATAAATATTATATTTATATACTAGAAAGGAATGTTTATGTTTGGATATGTAAAAATAAACAAAATGGATTTAACTTTTAGAGAATATGAACATTATAGAGGTTATTATTGTGGTTTATGTAAGTATTTAAAAGATAATCATGGTGAAATATCTAGAGTATCTTTAAATTATGATATAACATTCTTGATATTAATATTAACAGCAGTATATAAACCAAAATCTACTATAATAGAGGAAGGGTGTATAACAAATCCATTTAAAAAGAAAAAAAAGATAATAAATGAAATAACCGAATATGCAGCAAGTATGAATGTACTTTTAACATATTATAAATTAGAAGATAATTTAAAAGATGATAATGGATTAAAAGATAAAGTTGCATATACTATATACAAAGGAAGATTAAAATCTGCTTATGAAAAATATCCTAAAAAAGCTGAATTTATAAAAGGTCAATTAGAAACACTATATAATCTAGAACAAGAAAACAATACTAATATTGATTTAGTGTCAAATACATTTGGAAACTTAATGGCAGAGATATTTGCATATAAAGAAGATGAATTTGAAAAGGACTTAAGGCAGATTGGATTTAACATAGGCAAATATATATACTTATTAGATGCCTATGAGGATTTAGAGAAAGATTATAAAAAAGGTAGGTATAATCCTTTTATAGGGTACATAGACAGAAGAGAAGAGTTAAAAGTACGAGTAGATAAATTAATAAGTATGACATTGGGAATGGTAGGTAGAAGAATCGATAACTTAAATCTAAAAACTAATACAGCAATAATAGAGAATATCGTATATTCAGGAGTATACCTAAGATATCAAAATATATTAGAGGAGGGTATTAAATAAATGTATAGTAATGTATATGATAATAAATTTATAAATATAAAGGAACTTATTGATAATAGTGAGTTTGAGAAAGCTTACAATGCTTTAAAAAGTATAAGTGAAAGATGTTCTAAATGGTACTATCTAAATTCATTATCTGCTATGAATTTGGGATATTATGAAGAAGGTGAAGAGAGTATAACAAAAGCTTCAGAGATGGATCCTGAAAATAAGGACTATAAAGCTCTTTTAGAAAGTTATAACTTTTATAGAGATGATTATAGGGATAGATCTTATAACTATAATAGAAGGAGACGTTCTGACTTAGGTGGATGTTGTTGCTGCTGTTGTGATGATTGTTGTTGTTGCTTAGGTGATGATTGCTGTGAAGATTGTATGAAACTATGGTGTTTAGATTCATGTTGTGAATGCTTCGGTGGAGATTTAGTGAGTTGTTTCTAAGGGTGATTTAATGAGTAGAAAAATAGCCTATAGTGGGATACTATTAGCGATAAACTTGATTTTATTGTTACTAATAAATGTTATACCGATTAACACATTATTTCTTATGGGCTTAGAATCACTTCCAATAGCTATAATAATAATGGAATATGGTCCTAAGAGTGGTTTTGTTTTTTATATAGCATCAGTTATTTTAGGTTTTATAGTAATTAATAGTAAATTTCAATGGGTATTAAACACTTTTACATTTGGAATATACGGTTTGATAAAATATATTATTGAAAGAGATAGACCTGTATATATAGAGTATTTTCTTAAAATATTATTTGCTAATGTAGCAATTTTAATAGTGTACTTTATATTAAAGCCATTTGTTTATATACCTGTAAATTTATTTACAGTATTAATTTTTGAAGTATTATTCATTGTATATGATAATATATATAGTTTATTTATAGAATATTACAACGCAAGACTAAGAAAAATAATAAAACAGATATAATAAAAAGAGATATGAGTTATTATTTATATGTTATAATTCATATCTCTTTTTATTATTTATTTTAATTTAAAGTAATCCTTTTGTTGATCGCTTATAGCTTTCTCACATTTACCACATGCGTAGTAAGTCTCTCCTAAATCAAATTTATTTGAGTCTTTATTATAAATTAAGTTTCTTTTATCTATTATACCTGTACTTCTTAGGTCATTTTTACAGTTTATACAAGTAGTGATATTACATAAAGCCTCTAAGTCCTTAGGAGTAGTATTTTCAATTAAAGAGTTACAGTTGCAACAAATTACAGAATTAAGGTCTTCTTTAGCGATTTCTACTGGTTTATTTTCCTCAGGTGAAAACTTAAATATCTTGTTTTCACAAACTATATAACCAACTTCAAAAATATTTGATTTACATTTTTTACATATTACAGAAGGTATATTAATATCTTTATTTTTTGTTTTTATATTTGTTTTATCATTTTCGTTATTTTGAGATATTTCTTTATTTGGATTTTTTAAATTACTAAAGTAATCAGAAAAATCTTTATAGTTGTTTTGTCTTGCTACGTAAACCAGATGGTCATAAATAGTAGCAAATTCTTTATTTCTAGACTTCGCGTTGATATCTATAAGGTTATTGTCTATAGCATATTTTACTATAGAAATATAGTTGTATTTAGTTGCAAAAAACAGAACGAGTTCATCAAATATTCCTGAATTAACTTTATCTAAAAACTCTATCCATAAATCCGGTGATTCTAAATATAAATTTTTACTTAAAGTATCTAAATCTTTTTTTACACTAGATTTCATTATACATCCCTCCATTAGTAATTAAAAAAGGAGTACCTCAAGGTAATTAATTTAAATGAGATAATCCTTTTTATTATAATTATATGTCAAGTATATCTACATTTGGTGATAAAGAATAAATGATATCTTTTCTTTCAACTATTATTTGACTAGTTTTTGAAATAACAGGATCACTTGCAATATGAGATAAAAGTTCTTTAGTTGGATTTATAGCAATTGGATTCCCAACTCTTCTTAACATATTAATATCTCCATTAGTGTCACCATATGCATAGGATTTATTTAAATCAATATCATACTTTTCTACAAAACTATCTATAGCAGTATTCTTACTTCTTGAATCCCACATAGGTATAACCGTACCATTGAACATTTCATTTTCAAAAAGATAGTTACTTCCGATACAATCAGTTACATTATATTTTTTAGCCATTTTTTCGACTAAAAAACCTGGACTTCCAGATATGAAAATTACAATATGATTATTATCTAAATGCCATTTTATTCTTGAACGAGTATATTTATATACTCTATCAGATTTTAACTTTATTACTTGATCGCTAGTAAAATCTATACAAGTTTTATCTAATCCGATTAAGGATTTTACATATAGATCACATATTTCATCTAAGTAATCATCATAGTGACCTTGTCTCTTATCCCAGTCCATAAAAGTATCTCTAGCATGCTCAAACCATGCTTTTTGGTCGATTATATCATATTTAATTAATTTTTTAAAATGTTCAACCATAAGAGAATCTCTATAAAGAGTACCGTCTATATCAAAAAAAGCTGCTATTTTTCCCATAAAATCACCTCGATTAACCGTTTATTTTATTATATTATAAAAAATGGATGAGTTGTAAAATTATATAAAATAATTTAGAATTATTTTTATTATTTAATGAAAGTATAGTTAGTTTATAGTATATTCAAAAACATGTGTCTTAATTATGATTAATTCGTTAAATTGAAGAAAATAATAAAGGTATATATGATAATAAGGATGTGATTTAATGAAATTTAATTTTGCAAAGGTTACAAACTCAAGGCTTATGGGGACAATGGGACTTTTAATAAATTGGGAAGATAAACAGGATAAAATAGTACAGTATTTTTTACTAGATGCAGAAGGTCTTGGATTAGCTGATTATGTTAGCTTAAAAAATCCTACAAAAGATGAAGCACATAGAGAAGAAGAAAGACTTATGGGTGGATTAGGATCAGATAGAATAAGAATATCTGAAGATGAGGCCTTATTTTTGGTTAAATATTTTGGTAATAAAAATTCATATTATGAAAAACCTCTTCCAGGTGAAGTTGAGGAGTACATAGATATTATAAATAAATATGAAACTAACTTAAATATAGAAGATATATATATGAAGATATGTAAACCTATAAAAGATGAGGTAGAATTTATAAACTATATGACTATGAGGTTTATAGCTTGGGATAGAGAAAGCCTAAGATATTTCTCTAGTAGTGAAGAAATAGCAAACATGCATATAACAAATATAAATGGAACATTATTAAAAAATACAGTAATACCTAAAGGAAATAAAAGATATATAAGTGAAGCTTTATATGAAGATAATGATGGATATTATACATCTAAGATAGCTTTTAGTATAGAAGAAAATCAAGATGGATTTAAAATAAGCTCTATGGTTGTAACTGATAAAGAGCCTATATTTGATTTTGAGGTTTTTGATGAGATATCTAAGCCTGAGTTTGTAAGTATTTACTCTATAAATAGAGTAGATGAATTTCTAGATATATTTTATAAAGATAATCCATTTGTATTAAAAAGTGATATGGAAAATGGTACATTCTTTACAAGGTTTAATTTTAATAATGATCATGTTAAGGAGAATGTATATGTAATTAATAATGATATTAAAGCGATATACTATCAAATGGAAAATGAATTTTTCGTAGGAACTTATAGTGATAAAGATAGAAAGTATATAAATAAGATATTGCAGTGTAATTATAAAGAATATCTAGATATTAAAGAAGAGTTATACTTTGAAGAAAATGTATTATATGATTTTGTTGAATCAGAATCAAATGACTTCTATGATTTTTTAGATTAAGATAAATTAAATAAAGCCATGAATGATTATTCATGGCTTTATTTTGTATTTATAATATTGGGGGAATATTATGAGGAATACATTTATATTATAGACAGACATAAATTTCTTATACTATCTATTATAAAAAAATTACATTTCTTCCTCATCAAATTCCTCCATATTTATAGGAGTCATTCCAGGCATCATCATATAAGGTGTCATAGGAGTCATTCCAGGCATCATCATGCAAGGCATAGGTTGCATTTGTCCACTCATCATCATCTGCATCATCATTTGCATCATATTAGGTGGAATCATTCCAGGCATCATAGGTTGCATTTGTTGTTGCATAATATCAATATACATATCATCTTGATTATATTCCTCATCATACTCCTCGGAATCGATAGGATTTGGATACATAAAAGGATTATACATAAAAGGGTTCATATAAGTCATATATCCGCCCATTGTATTTGGATTCATTTGCATACCACTGGAGTTTACATACATCATAGGATCTATATAAGGTCTAGGGTATATATAGCTAGCATCCAAATCATCATTATATTGCTTATTTGAATACATATCAAAATTCATATTAAATTACACCTCCCAAAAGAATATACATAAATACTATAAATTTGCTTTAATAATATATATATTAGAAAAAATATTAATATGTGCATTTTATCTATTAATTAAAAAAACTCTATGTTAAATGGAAGAAAATAAATGACTTATTGAATATGAATATATAGTTTTATATGTATAATTAATAATATGAGGTGTATAGAAACTTATAAAAGCGTGATTCACACATAGTTATGAATCACGCTTTTATAAGTTTGATAGGTATACTATATTACATACTTAAATACACATAAAAAGTGAGTTAGAGTACCGAGCATTATAAATATATGGAATATTTCATGGAAACCTAAATATTTAGACTTTAGAAAATTTGGTTTAGTAGCATAAATTACAGCTCCTATAGTATAGAACACACCTCCGATTATAAGTAGTAATAAACCTTGTGTAGATAGAGCTATTTTTAGTGGACCCATTAGGAATACAGCTATCCATCCCATTAGTACATAAATACTTGTAGAAAGCCACCTAGGGCAATTAAACCAAATTAATTTAAAACTTATTCCAACTATGGCGATAGTTATTATTATACTGAATAAAACCCATCCGGTAACACCTTTAAGTGCAATTAAACAAAAAGGAGTATACGATCCAGCTATTAAAAGAAAAATCATAGCATGGTCTAACCTTCTTAAGAAACTAATAACCTTATCACTAGAAACGACTAAGTGATAAGTAGCAGAAGCAGCATATAAAAGAATCATGCTTATTCCGAAAATTATTACTGCTGTTAAAGCTATAGTAGAATGACCTTGTAAAGCTGTTTTTATTACTAATGCAAGTAATCCTATAAATGATAATATTGCACCAGCTAAGTGGGTAAAACCATTTACGGGTTCCCTAAGATAATTGTTCATAAAAGACCTCCCAAAATAAAATAAGTAAAGTATGTTTTTAGTTATTATTAAAAAAGTTTGAGTTTTTGAATAGTATTATACTAATATTATACTCTCTATGTACAAAATCAGATATATTCTTAAAGAAAATTTAACAATTATTTTTATTTATATATTATGAATAAAATATAAAATTATAAACATAGAATATAAACTTATTAATCAATAGTAAGCCAGGATATATGAAGTACTTTACTTTATTTATTAAAAAAATAAAAAAATAATTTTAAAAAGTGTTGACGATATAATTTTTAGATGGTATAGTTATACTTGTCTTTAAGGAAAGGGCAAAACAAAAGAAAAAAACTTTAAAAAATAAGTTGACAAAGAAAAATAACTTTGATAAACTTAAGAAAGTTAAAAAATAGCGGCGACACAGTCGCTTAAGAAATGAACTTTGAAAATTAAACAGTAGGTTAATTTATAGAAT